>JABGQJ010000730.1 GCA_018648945.1 Victivallales bacterium | reverse complement strand
CCTCCTGAGCCTGTCGCCGCAATCCCGGACTGACGAGATGCCGTTCCCATCCTCGAAGTGAAGCAGCATCCAGTACTCGAACTTGGGATTGCTGAGCGCGAGCCCGTAGTTGTCCTCCTGCTGTGCCCAGCGATGCAGCTCCCCCAGTTGATCATCCGTCCACTGGTCCTTGTCAACGACAAGCCAGGCCTCGTCCGACTTGCGGAGCCCATCCTTCCTGAGATGCTCCGCCATGCGCTTCAGCACCTGCTGCGGCGAACTCCTGTCGTTGCCTTTGAGGGGCTTGACATGAACCGTTGCGTGCTGGCTGTCCAGAGCCTTGAAGTACTGCGGTTCAGTCTTGGCCCCCTCGGTCGCAATGACGAAGAGCTTCCTGTAACGCCGCTGACCAGATGGTCGCTGGAATCTCCTCCGCTTCCCGACCATTAGTCTGCCTCCCCAGCATTCCTGTCACGAGAGGAGTCTGCCAGGCCGCACCCGAGCAGGATACGGGGAACTCCCCCAAGTCGGCCCTCTAGATAGCTCTTCCTGACGTCCTTGTCGTAACGGACCTTCTTGTAGTCGCTGAACGACAGAAGGCTGGAAACCCCCGAGTTGTCTCTCTCGACCACCCACATTTCGTCTCGCCGCAGAAGGGCCTGGTCCATCAACAGCACGTCGTGGGTTGTCAGCAGGAGCTGCGAACGCGTGTCCTTGGAGCAACTGTCCAGATATGCCTCGATCAGCTGTCGCGTCAGCAACGTATGGAGGCTGCGGTCAAGTTCATCGATGACAAAGACCTTCGCAGATGTCTGCCCCCAGAGCTGCTGGAAGGCGGGCAGCAGGTCGATTACCCGCCGTGAGCCATCCGACTCCTGACGCATCTCGAATTTGACGTCCGACCCGTCCGAGCCGGAATGGTAGGAGACCAGTTTCTTGGCGACCAGCTCGCCTGCGCCTCTGGTTACCAGGTAGCGGTCGTTGGTTGCCCCCTCCAGCAAGCGCACGGTCATGCCCTCCTTCACCTCTTCCTGAAGCTTCTCCTTCAGCGACTGGGGGATAGGCATGTCCTCGAACGAGACTTCCTCGCCGCCCAGGTGGGCGATGCCGGTATCGAGCAAGGGGAGCAACTCGGTCATGGCCGAGTAGAGAGGGCTACTCTCATCCAGGAAACGCTCAAAAGGCTCGAACCGCATATCCGGCGCCACCAGTTCGAGGGTGTCCTTGAACCAGCCGTAGACCGGGCGGAAGTCGTCCACCTTCTGCGACACTGAATTGGTCAGGAACAACTGGTTGTCCCGTGTCCCCTGGAAAGCGAACTTCAGAAACTGGTCATCGGCCAGAGCCTCGGCAAACGTGAGGCTACCGTCGCGACGGTCGTAGAGGACCGTCTCACTCGTGCTTCTGATCCGAGTGAGTTTCTCCTCGACGACTGCCTTCCTGTTCAACGCGAAGCTGAACTCGTAGATCGTCTCGCCGATCAGAAGCTCGAACGAGAAGCAGGAAGGCCGCTTCGCCATCGCCGCGTCCAGGCGGAAGCTGTCCACCGGGATCAGGCTGTCGGGCTGTGACCCCCTCACAACGAACGACTTGGCGAAGTTCAGAGCCTTGAAGAGGTTGGTCTTGCCTGAGGCATTGCCGCCGTAGATCGCCGCGACCGGCAGAACATTCGTCCTGTACTTGGCCAGCCGAGGGACACGCTCGCCATGCTGACGCTCCCGACTGGCGACCATCGAGAACGTGGCCGGATCGCGGAACGACATCCAGTTCTCAACAGTGAAGCTGATGAGCATCGTGCTGTCTCCTGGTGGTACGGATGCCTCCTTGCTGTCTCCCTCAAGATGGTGCTTTTCTGTCATCTTTGCAACTAGCAACGAGCAATTATCTCTTTTAGTGCTGTATCCTCGTGCTTGTCTGGGGACAAGGCGGGGGCAACCCCGCAGTCAAGCCGAGGAGGGATTGACCCGCCTCCCCGTACTGGCCAGAAGACGGGGCTGAGGTATACTCACGAGGTAATGATCTGCCTATCCTCTCCCGCAGGAGCTTCCCCATGTCCCCTCGATTCCTACGGTCGCTATTCATAGTAGGTTTGCTCGCCATGCCACTGCTTGCCCAAGAGATGGTCTGGAAACTGGGGGAAACAAAGGCCACCCTCGATCCTGCGTCCCGACGCTTTGTAGTGACGGTGGGCAACCGGACCTTCGAGCCCTTGGCTGGGGCGGGACCGGTCGTGCTGGCTGGCGACGCTGCGCTGCTGCCAAAGAAGCAGCGAATCGTGCTCAAGACCACGGAGCGGGACGGCGATTCTGTTCGTTGCACGTACCAGACGGGGGACACCTCGGCATTCGCCCTGGAAATCACAGCAACGGGCAAGGACGGGGTCGCGGAATTCCGCTTCCGCTGGCATTCGCCGACCCGGGTGTGGGACGGCATCTCCTCGGGCGTGGCCGTAGGCCTGGGGCGGCAGCAACCGTTCTTCCTCAACCGGTCGAGCGAGGCGTATGGACAGGCGGCGGGTGGTTGCACGTTCTATTGCGCGGACGCCGACCTCTGGCTCTTCGCCGACTGGGATGTGCCGGTCAGCAATCTGAGCACCTACCGCAAAGCGCGGAAGATGAAGCCGGTGGAGATCAACACCAACTTCCCCGTCGATCTCACGCCTGAGGCCATGGCAGGCGGCAACCTGCCCTTCGCCGTCGCCGCCAGCAGCGTCTACTCTCCGGACACCGCCGGAACACGCCTGCCCCTGGACGACACCCTCGTCCTGCGCATCGGCAAACACATGTGGGACGTCGTCCCCACGCCAACCCAGCCTGCCAGCCCCTATCGGCAAGAGCTGGCCAAAGCCGCCTTCCTCGACATCTGGGGCGGCCACAGCGCGCGGGAACTAACCCATATGCTCGGCCTCCTGGGGAAGGCCCTGCGCGGCCAGGTTCCCTGCTACAGCATCCTCCAGAACTGGCAGGCCGGCGGGTTCGACACCCTCCAGCCCCTCTCCGTCCGCATGCCCGACTACCCGCCCAATCCCCGTGTGGGCACGGTGGCGGAGCTGCGCGAGCTATGCGAGACCGGCAAGCGCCTGGGACGCTTTGGCTTCCGCACCAACTACGTATTCTACAAGAAGCACTCCCCCGCCGTCACCTCCGGCGAAGCCAAGCTAGCGCTGAACTCCGACGGTACGCCCCGGAAGTTCGTGCGCTTCGCCGACGTGCTCCCCCTCGCGCAACGCCAAGAGAAGGAAATCGCCGCTCTGTTCGGGGCCAACGCCAGCTTCTCCGACCAGCTCGGCAGCGCGGGGGATTGCCGGCTCTACATGAACCACGATGCCACGGCGGGCGCCACCTCCCTGCGCCAGACCTGGGCGCGGGTCAAGACCGTCTGCGAATTTCTCCGCCAAGCCCACAACGGCCCCCTCTCCAGCGAAACCCTCAATGGCGACTTCCTCCTCGGCGGCTGGATCGATACCGGCGACTACGGCATGTTCGGCGGGCACGACCGCGCCTTGGCCCCGGACTACAAGCTACGCAAGCTCCAGCATCTGACCGCATTCCACGGCATGGCCATGGCCTACCGCTTCATGTTCGCCCCCCCCTACGGCGGCAACAACCGCCATCAGCAAGGCGACGCCATGTACCTGGCCGCCGGTCCTGCCGCCGACGACTACCGTGCCTGCACGGTACTCTACGGCAACGGTGCCTATCTCTACCTGCTCGCCGACATGTCCTGGCGGCAAATCCTCAGTGAACTCGTCATCATCGGCCGTCTCCAGCGGCGCTATGCCCTCGTCCCGGTCGAGTCCATCGAGTACTTCCAGCCCGTCACCAAGCAGTGGCTCACCCTCGAAGCCCTGGCCGAATCCGGCGTGAATATCAGTCCCGTCCGCTGGATCGAGCAACCCACCGCCATGCAAATCGCCCGCGTCCGCTACGCCAACGGCCTGGAAG
>JABGQJ010000073.1 GCA_018648945.1 Victivallales bacterium | reverse complement strand
GCAGAGAAGGCGAAGACGAGCCTGGCGGCGGCTATCGAGCTGTGTTTCATCGTCCTGATTCCTCGTGTGCCGAAAGAGGGACGGGCGTGTCTGGATCACTGGGCTGAGGCAGGGGGATGCATCCAGCGGGGGCCGACGTCGGTCTGCTTGAGGGGCTGGGGCTTTGGTCGGGTCTGCCAGTCCCGGGGAGGGGCATCGGCGAGCACAATGCCTGGCGTTGGCTCCATGCCCAGAGTGCCCCCGACGGCGAGGTTCCTCCTCCAGACAATCGCGGTGGCTGGGTTGCTGGCGACGACCATGGGCTTGGCCCCGTCGGGGGCGATCATCAGGTTGTTCGTGATGGTGATACTCTCGGGGAGGACGGTGCAGCCTTTTCTGCCGTAGCCCGCATCGAGGGCGAACAGCGCGCCGGGGTTGTCGACGAAGGTGTTGCTGTCGATCACGCAGTCCTTGACCTGCACGTAGCCGCTGGCAGGGGAGTCGGGAATGCCGGTCTGGAGGGAGATGGCACCGCCGGCGCGGCCTTTGGTACCCGAGAAGTGGTTGCCGGTGACGCGATGCCCTTCGCCGACCACGCGCACCCCACCAACGCCCTTGGCGTCGCCGCCAATGAAGATATTGCTCTCTACCTTGCAGCGGTTGCCATGGCGTAGGCAAAAGCAACCGGAACAGTGCAGGAAGGTGTTGCGCCTGTAGGTGTTCTCGCATGATTTGTTGGAGATGATCTCGATCTCGCCGTCGCACTTCTCAAAGAGGTTCGCCGAGACCACACAGCGGGCGTTGGTCATGCTGCGTCCACTGGTGCCGATGCGGATGGTCTCGAAGCCGTTCCCATTGCCGCGCGGACGGTTGCCGAAGTAGTTGCGGCGGATGAGATGGCGGGCGGGCTTGGCACCATCGAGCCAGACACAGAGGGTGACGCCCGAGTGGTCCTGGCCCGAGAACCAGCAGTTCTCCACCTTGTTGTCCGCTCCGTAGAGCGAGACCCAGAAGTAGCGGGTGTCGATTTTCGGGGGGTTGTAGTCGATGATCGTGGTATTGCGCAGGATGCAGTGCCGGGCAAGGGGAGACTTGGCACCGCGGAACTCGACGACCGATCCGGACTTCAGAGCGCCGCCTCGGAACAGCAACCCGTCCACCACGAGGTGCTCCCCGCCGATGGAGAGGCGCGACGTGCCGTTCAGAATGACCTTGCCGGGGGTCTCGGCCCGGAGCGTGATCGGGCGCTTCCTGGTCCCCGTGGCCTTGAGGACGAAATGCTGGTCCGTGTAGGTGCCGTTGGGCAAGGTGATCGTGTCGCCCGGTTGGGCCGTGCGGCAGATGCTGGCGAGTTGGCTGGCGGAACTGACTTGGTGCGTGGTGGCGACGACTGCATGGGGGATGATGATCAACGAGAGGAAGGCGAGAAGGGATCTGGGCATTCTCATTGCTTCTGCAACAGCGCTGTCACGACGGGAGGAGGCGTCGCATCGCGCCTGGGTGGAACCGAGTGGCCTGCGTCCCTGTATTCTCGACGAACTCACCCCACGATGCAAGCACACAACGGCGGGTCCGGGTTCCCGGTGCCTGCGGCCATGGGCTGGTCGTTGACGGACGTCACACGGTATCGCCCGTTGACTCGCGGCCGAGGGACGGGCGTGCTCTGGCGTCAGTTCCTGTCTCTACCAGCTGGCGCGGACAGGGCGGCGAGCGCCACTGGTCCGGCGGCGGAGGGTGTAGCTCTCGAAGTCGTCCTCTTCCTCTTCGTCCTCCTCCTCCATGTCGCCCATGTCCTCCTCTTCCTCCTCATCCATGAAGTCCTCGTCGTCGCCCGACAGTGCCGTGAAAGCTCCCACCACAAGTACCTGCTCCCCGTATTCGTCCTCGCCGAGGAGTCCATCCACCTCCACGACCTCGTCCATGTGCTTCATCAGACGCCGTACCATGCGGCTTTCACTGACCAGGTACTCGGTGCCGTCCTCGGTGACGATCGCGACCACGGTCACCTCGTCGTTCACGCCCCATTCGCTGGGGATCACAGTTCCCCGCAGTTCCTCGACCTTCTTGTCGTCTGGTTTCCAGTCCATTGTTCGCCGCTCCCAGCCTCTGGCAAGGCGTGGGGCTCCCCGTTTCCATGTTGCTTGCCCAGTCCGGCAAGGGCTTCTTGCCCATGCGTCGCTTGGGATTGACGCCGCTTTGCATGCTGCGTGCCAACCTCGTGGTCAGCCTTTTGAGTGGGGGGATCTAGCCTGGCGCGGTCGATCCGGTGCTCTTGTCTGGGCTTGTCTGCCATCGGAAGTTGAACTTCGCACCAGCGTGCGTACAGTTCTGCGGTTCGCACTTTTCGGAAATGGGATTTCGCATCCATGTTGCAGCGTATCGCATTCGTCCTGCCGACCGGCCCGACCAGCCGTGCCCTTCGCAAGGAGCTCACCGAGCGGGGCAGTCTGATCAGCCAACTCAGCCCGGGCAGCGACATCGGCCAGCTCGGCCAGGGCCAGTTTGACGTCGTGCTGCTGGCGGCTTCCATGATCCCGCAGCCGGTAGGCAATACGGTGCGCATGCTCCGTGGGCTGGCGGAGCAGCCCGAGGTCATCGTCCTGGATGAGGCGCCCGACAGCCACCGGCAGGCGGAGTTCCTCCATCACGGGTGCACGGCAGTCCTGGACTTGGCGCTTCCCCCTACCTTGCTCGCCGAGGCCATTCAGGGCGTTCTGGACCGCCGCCAGGAGGAGCGCCGATTCGTTGCGGCGAACGAGGGGGACATGGCCGAGCCCCGGTTGGATGACTTCGTGTCCTCGAGCCAGACGATGCAGCGCCTCCTGCGCACCGCCTACCGAGTGGCCTCCACGGACTCTTCGTTGGTGGTTCTGGGCGAGACAGGGGTTGGCAAGGAACGTTTGGCGCGGGCCATCCATGCCGAGAGCACGCGCCGCATGCATCCCTTCGTTGCCGTCAACTGCGCTGCCATCCCCGATGCGCTTCTGGAGAGCGAGCTTTTTGGCCACACGCGGGGTGCCTTCACGGGTGCCATGCAGGCGCGGCGGGGGGCCTTTGAACAGGCCCATTTGGGGACCCTCTTCCTCGATGAGATCGGCGAACTGCCCACCAAACTGCAGGGCAAACTGCTTCGGGCACTACAGGAGAAGGAGTTCCTCAAGCTCGGGGGCGAGCGCTCGATCCGGGTGGACGTGCGGATCGTCGCCGCCACCAACCGGGACCTAAACACCGAGATGTCAAGCGGGACATTCCGCCGCGATCTCTACTACCGGCTCGGCGTGGTTGTGCTCGAAATCCCTCCCTTGCGTCAGCGCAGTGATGACGTTCCCAGTCTGGTCGACAGCTACGTGACCCACCTCGCTCCCCGCATCGGGGTGGAAACAAGGCGAGTCTCAGCTGCAGCCCTGGCCGCTCTGCGCAGCTATTCATGGCCGGGGAACGTGCGGGAGTTGGCCAACGTCATCGAGCGCGCACTGATCCTCTGCGACGACGAAGTCATTGGTCTGGAGCACTTGCCCGAAGAGGTCGCCGGCACCAGTTTGCGGTCGCTCCATGCACCACCATCCCCCGTGTCCCTGGGCGAGGCGGAGAAAGCCGAAGAGGCCGAACGCAGGGAGTGGGGCAGGCTCCCTTGGGCACAGGCGCGTGCCCAGTTGTTGGAACGTCATGAACCGCTCTATCTGCGGGAAGTGCTCACCAGAGCCCATGGGCGTATCAAGGACGCCGCGGCCTTGGCCGGGCTCACTCCGCGCGCGCTCCACTACAAGATGAAGCGCTATGCCCTCCACAAGGAGGATTTCCAGCTCGACCGCCGGGAGCGGACGGCGGACCATGGCCAAGACGCAGATGCGGGATAGCCGCCGGGTTCTGGTTTGCCGGGCGCCGGGGGCGTTTGTGTTGCGGGACGGACTTGCAGGGAGGGCGTTTGCTGTCTATTGTCAGCGGCTCGGAGCGGTCTGTCGACGGCTGGTCCGCGGATCGTGTTGACTCCGGGAGTATTCCTCGTTCCTGGTTCTGAGGGGGGAGTCAAGCAAAGCCATGGATTCATTGTACCCACAGGAGTCTGCAAGACTGTGAAGAATCGCACATTCGTGTTTTCCCTCATCGCGTTGGCGCTGTCACTGACCTGTACGGCAGCACCGACCGCGAGCACCAAAGACGCCGCCAAAGCGACCCAGAAAAAGGACAAGAAGATGGCCAACCCCATTGTCGAGATCGTGACGGACAAGGGCACGATGGAAGTGGAACTTTTCGAGGACAAGGTGCCGAACACGGTCGCGAACATGATCGAGCTGGCCGAGGCGGGCTTCTACAAGGGCATGTCTTTCCACCGAGTTATCCGGGGTTTCATGGCTCAGGGCGGCTGCCCCAACTCGAAGGATGACGCGGCTGGCAGGCCTGGCACGGGCGGTCCTGGCTACCGCTTCGCGGATGAGTTCACTCCCGAGTTGCGTCACACCGGTCGTGGCATTCTCAGCATGGCCAACGCGGGACCCGGCACGAACGGCAGTCAGTTCTTCATCTGCTTCGTGAAGACGCCCCACCTGGACGACGCGCATAGCGTGTTCGGCAAAGTCGTCAAGGGCCTGGATGTGTTGGACAAGCTCGAAGCCATCGGTAGCGGTACTGGGCAGACGTCCGAGAAGGTGTACTTCGACATCAAGGTCAAGAGCAAGAACGACCATCCTTACAGTGTGAAGAAACTGTAGCGGCAGGCTACGCGCAAAGCGATTGGACCGTCGGGGGCTCTGAGATCCCCCGGCGGTTCTTTTTTGGGGAGCTGCGCCGCTGGTCCAGAGGCAGGCGACTTGTCCTGCCGTGGCTGCTATGGTAGGGCATAGCGAATGCGCACGTACCGGAAGCGCGGAATCCCCTTTGGAGTCGTTCATGGTTACACCCCTCTTCTCGGTCTCTCGGGTTGTCTTGCTTGCCCACCTCGTTGTCGGCCTCGCGCTTGTGCATGCGGCACCGCCGGTAATCCCGGGCAGTGCGGAATGGGTGCGGAAGGTCGGCGCGGACGATCCGGCCCAGGCCGGGCTGACCGATCCAGCGCATGGGGCCGAATCGAACCCGACCGGTGAGCCCATTGGCGGGGGCACTGGCTATACTCGGATCGTCGCCCGGGAGGACGCCACGGTCGTGGTGCGTACGCCGACCGGATTGGTCAAGGCCCTGGGAGAGGCCAAGCCGGGCGCGGTCATCTACGTGGCTGACGACGCGGAAATCGACCTCACTTCTCAGAACGATATCTCCATTCCTGCTGGCGTCACCCTGGCCAGCGGCCGGGGGCGCGATGGCAGTGAAGGTGGACTGCTCTTCACCCGGACGGTCAAGACTGTCAGGCTGTTCCGCAGCGGCGGAGCGGGGATTCGGCTCAGCGGCCTGCGGCTTGAGGGATCCCATCCCGGTCGCGAACGGTTGACCCAGCGTCCGAGTCTCATGGGGATCTACCACCCCAATGTGGAGGTGGACAACTGCGAGATCTTCGCGTGGAGCTGTGCGGCGTTGGGGGTTGGGAGCGGGGCGTCCGAGGGTGCTTGGATTCACCACAACTACATCCACCACAATCAGCGTGCCGGTCTTGGCTATGGGGTGTCGTTGGGGCGGACCCATGTGTTGATCGAGGGGAACCTCTTCGACTTCTGTCGCCATGCTATCGCCAGTTCCGGCGTGCCTGGCAGCGGTTACACGGCCCGCTACAACGTGCATCTGGAGAACACCATCAGCCATGTCTTTGACATGCATGGGGCGCGGGACTTTGAGAAGTACATGCAGGTTGGTCTCTGGCACTTCGACGAGAAGAAGGGCACGTTTGCTAACGATTACTCCATCTACAACGGTGACCACAACGGCACGCTGCACAACATGGCGGATGCCAGCTGGGTCGAGGGGCACATCCAACGGGCCTTGCGCTTCGATGGCAAGGACGACTACGTGGACATGGGCAAGCAGCGCCAGCTTTCGCCCAAGAGAGCGTTGGCCGTTTCAGCCTGGATCCGGCCCGATGCCGTTGAGGGCATCCAGGCGGTCTTTGGCAAGGCAGATACCGGCCGGACCGGCTCTGGCTACTCGCTACGGGTTGTGGACGGGGCTCTGGAGGGGGTGCTCTACGATCCAGCTGGGGTGCGGCAAGAGGGCCGGGGCGGGAAGATCCAGCCTGGTGTGTGGCAGCATGTGGCCATGGTCTGGAATGGCAAGCAAGCTCTGCTATACGTGGCGGGCCAGCAGGTAGGGGAGTTTGCCTGCGTGGGGCGCAAGGTATCGGGTAACCATCTCCTCGTGGGACGCGACAGCGCCACCTCGACTTCGTTCTTCAGGGGAGCCATCGACGAAGCGAGGCTCTACAACCGGGCGATGAGCGCCACCGATGTGCTACGCCATGCGGAGGGGCACGGGGACATCGGGGGGCGACTGATCCTGATGCATCACAACACCATCCGGGCCACCACTCACGCCGCGTTGACGTTGCGGGGGCGCCCCTCGGTCGGTTGCTGGGTGACTCACAACCGGTTCTACGCACCCGAGCGCGGCAACGTGGTGAACCAGGGCAACGCCATAGGCAATTTTCATGTGTCCGACAATACCTATCTTGGTCAGGGGCTGAGGGCCGCGCCCGACTTCTCCAAGTCTCCCCTGTTTGGACACTGGACCTTCGACAAGCCCGGGGCCGCGGTGCCGGATGCGTCCGGTCGTGGGCGGCAAGGCACGATCAAGGGCGATGCGCCCGCCGCCGCTTGGGTGGAGAGTCCGGCTGGGCAGGCCATGCGTCTGGTCAGCGGCAAACGGTGGGTGGAGATCCCCAAGGCGGACAGCAGGAACATCCCGGACCGGGTTTCCATTGGGGTGCGCATGCGGGTAGACGACCTGCGCGAACACCAGGTGCTCTTCGACAATGGGTTCTTCCGGCTCTTTCACCGCGGTGGCTGGGCCAGGCATCGCCTCTACTTCATGTGTCGAGTCAATGAAGACGACCGGGGTGGGGAGTCGTCCTGGAGCCACTTCGCCGGGGCCATGACGCTGCGGAGCATCAAGGAGGGGGAGTGGTTCGAGATCGTCGGGGAGCGCGATGGTGACACCATGCGGATCTACCTAGACGGCATGTTGGAGAGCGAGGTCGAGTGCCTGGACGGTCTCACCCCCTCCGTGGGGGCGCGCGCGACGCTCCGGATCGGTGACGAAGTGGATGGGGCGGTCGACGACTTCTGGATTCGCTCAGCCGCCCGGCCAGGTGAGGACGATCAGCCCAAGCAGACCAGTTCCCGGCTTTCCCTTACCGGTGAGAAGGGGTACGAGACCGTCGGGGTGGCGCCGGACAGCGGCAATGATACCACCCAATTCCGTTTCCGTGTCCTGTATAGGGACCCGGAAGGCAAGGCCCCGGCCATTGGTTTTCCCCGGGTGCACATCATTCGCGACGGTCTGCGTTACCTGAATGAAGCCCCGGTGACTATGCTGGCCGTGGACGGCGCGCCCTTCGACCAGGGGCGGCTGTACAGCTACACCATGCGCCTACCCAAGGGCACGGAGTACAAGCACTTCTTCGAGGTCGAGACAGTGGCTGGCACGGTCTCCCGGACATCCGCCTTCGCTGGCCCACGCGTGGCCGAGGGCAGCACGGCCCCCGTCCTCTCGTGGACCAGCCAGGGAGGCTACGCCCGCGACGGCGTCGAGCCGGAGATCGGCGATGTCTCCAGCACGTTCGATTTCCGCATTCTCTTCTCCGACCTGGATGGTGATCTTCCCGCCGAAGGGCAGCCGCGCGTCCATGTCCTGCGGGGCAAGAAGGAGATCGCGGGTTCGCCCTTCGCCATGACTGCCATGAAGGACAACCCCACTTGGTTGGGGCGCGCTTACCACTACCGTACCAAGTTGCCCGCAGGCGAGTCCTATTCCTACTACTTCACCGCCCGGGACGCCCAAGGAAACGAAGCACCCAAGAGCCTGAGCCGCCGTGCCCCGACCGTCGATTCCGGCGGCGACATTGCTCCGCCTGACCTGTCCGGCATCCGGGTGGTCGCGCTGACCTCTACCACCGCCACCATTCAATGGCAAAGCGACGAACCCGCCAGCTCACGTGTGGAATTCGGTCCGACCGCAACCTACGGGAAGCAACTTAGGGACAAAGCGCCTCTCAAGTCCCACTCGCTGGCGATCAAGGGGTTGATCCCTGGCACCGCCTACCACTACCGCGTCAGCAGCACCGATGCAGCTCTGAACCAGGCCCAAAGCGGCGACTACGAGTTCCGTACACCGGCGAAATGATGCGTTGCGCCTTGAGCACGTCTCAGTAGAGCTGTAGCGAGATGCGGGCCGGACAGATGGTTGCCGGGTCTCGCCGTCGCAGGTAGGACTTCATGGCGGTGGCCACGCTTGGCTCCGGCACTTCGCACTCGCGTTCCTCACCGTTGACCACGACCGTGATGGGGCGGACCAGGTCTACCATGCCCGGGTGGAGCCAAAGCGAGAGCCTGAACACATTGCGGGTCCGGAGAACAAAGCGGTTGTCTCCCTTGTACCGGGCATCGACCGCGCTGCCGCGCACATCGATGATGCGATGTCGGAAGTCGGCGGTGGCATAATCGGGCTGCGGTTCCGTGGTCTCGATATGGTCCATCTCGATGGTGCCGCTGAGCGTGTCGTAGTTGTGGGTGGCGAGACTGAGCCAGAACCAGTCCGGGCAGTCCTGCAGTTGGAAGGCGCCCTTGCGGGAGGCGGTGGCGATGTGTCCGGGCCAAGGGTTGCGCTGGGCCCGGGCTGCGTGGTCCAGGAAATCGACGAAGAGCTGGCGCGCTTCGGGATCGGAGAAGGAGTGCCCCCCATTGTGTTCGCGGTAGGTATGGGGGATGTGCCAGCCACTGAGGATCGCGTGGTGGAAGCGGGCGAATGGCGACTCCGTGAAGCGTTTGCGTTCCCCTGGCACGGCATCGTGTATTCCCTGCATGGAGTAGAAGTCCACGCCATGCATCCCCTGCCAGTAGCCATAGGACCAGGCCCCGGCGTGGCAGCCGATGGTGGAGAACCGATCCCCGATGGTCTGGGCGATGTGATAGGCTCCGAATCCACCCATGGACTGGCCACCGATGGCCACTCGGTCAGGGTCGATATGGTAGCGGTACATGGCCTCCTCGATGGCGGCGATCAAAAACTCGTCGGATTCTGGTGTGGACCATCGCTTGTGGGTGGGAAGCTGGAGATTCCCCGGCGCCAGTGTGATGTAGGGCTGTTCACGCAATGGATCCGCGAAGTGGTAGGAGGAACCCGCTTGGGAGTCTCCCAGCCACTTCGCCCCCGCCTCGCGCGGCGTGCCGCTGCCGCCGCCATGGAGCAGGACAAGAAGGCCAAATGCGGTATCCGGGGCGTAGGTCTCCGGAACCAGGAAGTTGAGCTGTTCCTCTGGGAAGCGCGCCTGCCAGATGGGGAGTTCAAAGGACTCGTTCTCCAGTCGCCCGGTTGGTCGGCTTTCCCAGTTCCTGCGCAGCGCATTCCGCACCGCCCCAACGGGGTCGTCGCACGCGAACTCCGCCAGGCCATGCAGAGCTGCCTCCCGTTCGGAGTCCGAGGTGCCGTAGAGGCAGGTGGCCAGGTGGTTCTCGATGGCAGGCATGCCGGATCTCCAGGTGGGTTTGGTAGTCTCTGCCGAATATGCCTGCCTGTCGGCCGGAACGCCATCTGCCCGAGGGCACCCGCGCAAAGGGGGGGCTCCCGCCATGTGGCTGACTCCGTTGGTCTCGTTTGCATGGAGCTCCCTTAGGGCCACTTGCTTCCCCGTCGTTCTGGGTGTTCGGTTCAGCTGGATTGTCTTGTCGAATGGCAAACGTGCATGTGGACAAGCTGTCTGGGCGCTTGCTGGCACCCTGGTTGGGGCACGGTCGTGTACCTGCGGGGCAGCATGCACCCCGAGCTGGCAGCCCTGCTGACTCCCGTGCTCGGCATCGGTCCAGAGATGGTCATTGGGGTCGTCGGGTATCTGCAACGGGCCAGCTGGAGACCGGCCCCCGTCCCACCTTGTCTGGTGCTGGATCGTGGCCCGACCGGATGCCGAACGTCACATGGTCGCAAGGGCATCGCGAGAGTATGGTTGCGCATCGTGCCACATCCCACTTCTTCCCACCTTCGGAGGTCTGCCGTGAGAATCAGATGGCCTGCTGGTCTTCTTCTTGTCTGTCTTAGTCTGGGTGCGGCGGAGTTTGTCTCGCAGTGGCCCGAGGGGGTCGCCCGTCCTTGGGTGGGGGAGTCCATGTGGGCGAACCGGTTGCAGGACTGGCGGGTGGCCGACGGCTGGCTGGAATGCGTGGCGGATGGCGCGGACGCCTTCCGCACCGTGCACCTTCTGACCCACCGATTGCAGAAGACGGGGGCTGCATTTTCCACCTCCGTCACGGTTCGGCTGAGAGCGGGGCAGGGGACGGTTCGGCCGGATGCGGTCGCCGGCTTCCTGGTCGGCGTGGGCAAGGATGAGATGGACTACCGGGCGGCCGCGTTGGTGCAAGGGTGGCCAGGGAATGGCGCGGGCGTCTTTGCCGGGGTCGGGCCGGATGGCAAACCGGTCATCCACGACTTCGAGAAGCCTCTGCCTGGCAAGCCAGCAAAACTGCCGCCAGGCAGTCTGCCACGCGATGCGTGGCGGCTAATACGCACCGACAGCGCTGAACCAGGCCAGAGTGGCAAGCTGGCCTTCGACGGTAAGCCGGGGACCATCTGGCACAGCGAATGGCGCAAGAAGAAGCCCAGGCATCCCCACGAGATCATCATCGACATGGGCAAGGAGGAGACACTGCGCGGGGTGGCGTACCTGCCCCGCCAGGGGGAAAGTCCCGGCCGGATCGGTCGGGGCGAGATCTATGTGTCGGACAAAGCCGATAGCTTCGGCAAGCCGGTGGCGACGGCGTCCTTCCCCGATTCCGGTCGGCTGCAGACCGTCCGCTTCCCGGTGCCAATCACGGGCCGTTTCCTCCGCGTCGTTGCCCTTGATGCGCACAACAAGCGTCCCAGCACTACGGTCGCCGAACTGTATGCCCTGGGCACGGTGGTGGCGCAACCCGAACAGCCTGCGGCCCCCGTTGTCGCGGAACTGAGGCTGGAGCTCAGCGGCAAGCTGGTTGGGGAGGCCTGCGAACTGACTCTCAGAACTCGCATCGGGAACCGGGAGACCGGGGTTGTGACGAAGACGTTCCCGGCCGCCCGATTGGTGGGGAACGTGGCGCTGGTCTCCCATCCGGGGCGGAGTCTTGGCCGGGCCGGTCGCCATGCCTTCCGGGACTGGCGGCTGGTGGGCGAGCGCGTAGTGCACGACCCAACAGCGGAACTGGGACCGGTTCTGTGTACTCAGCACACGCTCAGCCGAGGCGTACTCAAGCTCACGGCCCAGTTCATGCCCCTGGGTGAGGGCGATGTCAGTGAGGCAGTCTTGGAGATGGGATACGGAGGGAAATCGCGGGGCAAAGAGATGCGCGCTCCCATCATCTCCCCTGGCTGGACCGCCACGTTCCAAGTCCCAGACTGGCCATCCCTGCAGCCAGTGCCGTACCGCGTGGCCTACGACCTGCGCACCAGTCCCGATTCGGTTCGGCGGTGTGTCTACAAGGGCACGATCCGGCCCGACCCGGCGCGCAAGCAGACGATCGTGGTCGCGGGCTTCACCGGCAACCACAGCAATTCCCACGCCATCGGGCGGCGGCCGACGGACTGGGTGAACGGCATGTGGTTCCCCCACACGGACATCGTGAAGCACGTGGGCGCCCAGAAACCCGACGTGCTGTTCTTTTCCGGCGATCAGGTCTACGAGGGGAAGAACCCGACCCGGGCGGATGCCAAGCACATCAAGCTGGACTATCTCTACAAGTGGTATCTCTGGTGTTGGGCCTACCGGGATCTGACGCGGGAGATCGTGACCGTGACCATTCCCGACGATCACGATGTCTACCAGGGCAATCTCTGGGGTGGGGGAGGGCGCAAGACCGACCGGGATACCAAGGGCGGCTACGTGCGCCCCGCCGACTTCGTGCAGATGGTGGAACGGACCCAGACCAGCCATCTGCCCGATCCCTGGTCCAAGGAGAAGCTGCCCCAGGGCATCACCAGCTACTACACCGACATGGTCTACGGGCGCATTGGCTTTGCGATCCTGGAGGACCGCAAGTTCAAAAGCGGCCCGTTCGGGCGCTTCCCCGGCGTCAAGATGGTGCGCCCGGATCATGTGACCGACAGTGAGTTGGCCGTGAAGAAGCTCGATGTGCCCGGGCTCGAGCTGCTGGGTCAGGAGCAACTGCGCTTTCTGGAGGGCTTTGCGGGCGATTGGCGCGGCACCGACATGAAGGTGGCATTGTCCCAGACCATCTTCGCCAATATGGCGACCCACCATGGCGGCGGTTTGCGGCGGCTGCGTTGTGACATGGACTCCAATGGCTGGCCGCAGAGCGGGCGGAACCGGGCGGTGGCCGCGTTGCGCAAGGGCTTTGTCTTCCACCTTGCCGGCGACCAGCATCTGGGGTCTCTGGTACACCACGGAATCGATGCCCACAACGACGCGATCTGGAGCCTGTGCGTGCCTTCCATCGCCAACTTCTACCCCCGCGGCTGGCGTCCCGAGGCGACTGGTGCGAACCGCGAGCCAGGCATGGCTGAGCATCTGGGCGAACATCGCGATGGCTTCGACAACCCGGTGACCGTCTACGCGGTGACCAATCCGCCCGGTCTTGGCGGCGCCCCCAGCGGGCACAAGCCTACGGATTTGCACGACAAGATGCCCGGCTATGGCATCTTGCGGTTGGACAAGAGAACCCGCCAGATTCAGGTGGAGTGCTGGCCCCGCCCCGCCGATCCCGCCGCTGGCGGCACGCAGTACCCCGGCTGGCCCCGGACCGTGTCGCAGTTCGACAACTACCCGTTGAAGGGCGCAGCTGCTTTGCCCATGATCACTGTGCGTGGGGTCGCGAATCCCGTGGTTCGCGTGTTCCGGCAAGATACCGGGGAGTTGGTCTATGCGGTCCGTATTCTGGGGACGCAGATCGCCCCTCGGGTGCCGGACGCCAAGGCCGCCTACACGGTGGAGATCGGCGGTCCTCCGGGACGCGTGAGACGGGCCACCGACCTCCGCCCCGGCGGCAAGCCCGTTACTCTACAGCTTACCCAGTGATGCCCTGTGTGTTGGCAGCGGCAAGCCGCCCCGGCGGCAGACACAGGCAAGATACCGCTTGCCTCGACTTGTCAGAGAACTGACTATCCCTCGCGGATTTCGGCGGCGATGCGTTCCAGTTCGGCCAGGCCGCCTTCGGCCTTGGCGCGGCGGGCGTGTTGGCGCTCCTTGGTGGCGGCGAGGCGTTGCTTGCGCAGGGCGAGGAGTCGGCGCGTTTCGGTGGGGGCGGCACCACCTAGGTTGGTGTGGGTCTTGAGGAACTCCTCGGGATCGAGACAGCGAGTGACCGTGGGCGTATCTAGACCGGGCTGGCGGACGTTGAGGGAAGCGGCTGCGGCATCGAGCATCTCGCCGGTGCATTCGTAGCTCTTGAGCCCGGCGGTGCGGGCCTGTCGGATCATGGTTGCCACGATACTGTGGGCCAGGCGACCGCCGTAGCCATGCTCCTTGACCAGGCAGGTGGCCAACTCGGTGGAGCAGCTGTAGCCAGCGCGAGCGATGGCCTTCATCCGTTCCTTCTGCGGGAGCAGGTGATCCACCATGCTGCGGAACCAGCCGAGGCACTCGCGGTAGTGGGACATGCCTTCCAGGGCCCGACCGGGGAGCTGGTACATGGATTGCATGTCGGCAAAGGGCTCGCCCTTGAGCTGGATCATGCAGTTGACCATGTTGCCCATCACATCGCCGGCCTTGACGCGGGTCCGTTCGAGGTTGGAGCCGGTGTCGCACTTCTGGGGCATGAAGGAACTGACGCCGGCCCAGGCGGGCTCCACGCGGACCATGTCGATCTCATCCATGGCCCAGATATTGAAGTTCATGGCGGCCTGGCTGAGCAGGATGGAGATGTTGGTCAACGCGTAGAGGATGGTCATGGTGTGGTCTTGGCCTGCCTCGCAGTCGTAGGTGGGCTCGACCACGCCATCCATGCCCAGCAGTTCGGCCATGCGGGCGCGGTCCACGGGCCAGGTCGTGCCGGAGCAGGAACCACACCCGCCCGAGTTGAGGTTCGTGTGTTGGTAGGCCAGTTCCAGTAGCTCGAGGCCACGGGATACGCCATCGATCACGGCCAGGAGGTAGTGTCCGAGAGTGATGGGCTGGCCTTGATTGAGGTGCGTGTAGCCGACCATGACCGTGTCGGTATTCTTCTCGGCCAGGGCAAACAGGCTGTCCTGTAGCGCTAGCGTGTCGTCGAACAGTTCCAGCATCTTGGTGCGCATCTTCAGCCGCGACATGGGTTCCTGCAACGTGCGGCCGTAGTTGACCACGCTCGCCAGGTCCATATCTCCGTCCAGGAGGGGTGCCAAGCGCTCCTCGCCGGAGACGCCGCCGCTGTCCTCGCGCAACTGGTCGAGGGCGGTCAGCAATCGGGCTGCCTGCGAGCGGTCGATCGCCTCGGCTTCGTGCAGGCATACCACCCAGACCATATCGGTCAGGGTCCACCATGGCTGTTTGCTCAGGCGCTCTCCCTGTTCCTTGCGGACGATCCCCGAGATCCTACCCCAACCCTTGTCCATGGGTGTCCCCAGCGCCTGGAACCGGTGGTCGGTCCGAGCGGCATATTCCGGTTCGAGGAACTGCTCCATTCCCTTGAGATCACGCATCGGTAGACTCCTCGCATGCCTGCTGTGGATACCTTGACGACTCATCGATCCTGCGCATAGTGTGGGTACTAACACCGATGCGGCGGAGGAATGCAAGAGCGTTGGGGCGCAAACTGGCGTCCGCCCCCGAGCAACGATCGAGGAATCCCGTATGCCCACCCACACCCAACTCCTGACCGAGCTTGTTCTGGGTGAGAATGCGCTCCCCATCACTGCCGCTGCCCGAGCTTCGGCGCGCAAGCTGGTGTTGGACACCTTCGGTTGCGCCATCGCTGGGAGGAATGCGCCGGGTGTGGTCGAGGCCCGCGAACAGACCTTGGACTGGGGTGGCAAGCCCGAGTCGACCATCCTGCTCACCGGGGCGCGGGTGCCCGCCCCGAATGCGGCTTTCGTGAACGGCACCATGATCCATGCGCAGGACTTGGACGACATTCATATCCCCGCCTCGCTGCACCTCATGTCGGTGGTGTTCCCGGCTGCCTTGGCGACTGCGGAACAGCTGGGACGGAGCGGCGCTGATCTGCTGGATGCGACCATCTACGGCGTTGAGGTGGCGGCGCGACTCGGGATTGCGGAAACCAAGCGGCGACGAGGCCAGGGCTTCCTCCCTGCCTCTCTCACTGGTGGATTCGGGGCGGTGGCGGCGGCCAGTTGGCTGCTGGAGCTCAGTGTGGACCAGTGCGTGCAGGCCATGGGAATCAACTACGCCCAGACCAGCGGCAACCGCCAGGCTCTCTTCGACGCGACCCAGACCAAACGCATGCAACCCGCCCTGGCCGCCCGCTCCGCGCTCTGGAGCACGGCTCTTGCCGCCCGGGGGGTGACTGGGGCACACCACGCGTTGGAGGGCGATGCGGGGTACTTCAAGGTCTACATGTGTGGCGACATCCCTCCGCCCGAGGAGCTGACCGTGGCTCGTGAGCAGTTCGAAATCGAGCGCATGGTGCTGAAGCACTACCCCAGTTGCGGTGCCTCCCATCCCACCCAAGCTGCTGCCGAACAGGTGGTCCAGGATCGCCTCCTCCAAGCAGAGGAGATTCGCTCGATACGGATCTTTGGGCTCAACGAGGGGGGAATGGTTGGGCGGCCATTCGTGGTTGGCGACGATCCCCAGGTTGCCGCCCAGTTCAGCGTCCGCTATGCCGTGGCCCTGACTTTGCTCCGGGGGCCGGCCAAGCTCCATCATTTCACTGACGAGGCCGTTCTTGCCGACCAGGAAGTCGCCGAACTCGCGCAGCGGGTGACGTTTGGGGAGGTCCCAGCTGGTCTGCCGCAGCCAGATCTGTCGGTACTGGGGTACGGTCGCCACTACACGGACAACTGGTGCGGCGTGGTTGTGGAAACGTCCAGCGGTCAAACCCATGTCGGCTACGAGCTGCCGGCTCGGCACTTCGCTCCCGGCGGGCCTGATCTGGCCTTTGCGCGCCGCAAATTCCGCGAATGCGCCGCGTTCGACGGCCACTTCACCGAGGAGCAAGTAGAGCAACTTATCCAGACGGTCGACAGGTTGGGCACCATGGGTGATATCCAGCCGCTGCTGAGCCTGCTCGCGGGATAGGGGTTCGAGGATTGATCCCCACTGGCGGCCAGTTTGGTTCGCAAGCCTCTTGACGAAGCCGTGGGTCGGGTCTATCGTTCCATCGTATCGAAACGCCACCGTGGCGCAACAAGCACGGGGAGCCTGGACGCGGGCGTCCCCCAAGGGAGCCTCAGCATGAGCGAACCAACCAAGATCTTCCTGAACGAAGCCGACATGCCACGGCAGTGGTACAACATCGCGGCGGACATGCCGAACCCGATGAAGCCGCCGCTGCACCCGGGCACCATGCAACCCGTGGGTCCCGAGGACCTGGGCGCGATCTTCCCGATGAACTTGGTGGAGCAGGAAGTCTGCGCCGACCGCTGGGTGGACATTCCGGAAGAGGTGATCGAGAAGTTGCTGCTGTGGCGGCCGTCACCCCTGTGCCGGGCGAAGAATCTCGAGAAGGCCCTGGACACTCCCGCGAAGATCTACTACAAGAACGAAGGCGTGTCGCCGGCGGGTAGCCACAAGCCGAACACGGCAGTTGCCCAGGCCTACTACAACAAGGTCTTCGGCACCAAGCGTCTTTCCACCGAGACCGGCGCCGGCCAGTGGGGCAGTGCCCTGGCCTTTGCTTGCCAGCTCTTCGAGTTGGAGCTGAAGGTCTACATGGTGCGGATCAGCTTTGAGCAGAAGCCCTTCCGCAAGCTCATGATGCAGACCTGGGGCGCAGACTGCGTGCCGAGCCCGTCCATGAACACCAATGCTGGCCGTGCGATTCTGGCCGAGTACCCGGACACGCCAGGCAGCCTCGGCATCGCCATCAGCGAAGCCATCGAGGACGCGGTGACCACGCCGGACACCAAGTACTCCCTCGGTAGCGTGCTGAACCATGTGATGCTGCATCAGACCATCATCGGTCTGGAAGCCCAGAAGCAGATCGCCATGGTCAACGACTATCCGGACGTGGTGATCGGTTGTGCCGGCGGCGGCTCCAACTTCGCTGGCCTGGCCTTCCCCTTCATCTGCGACAAGATCCACGGCAAGAACGTGCACGTGATCGCGTCCGAACCAGCTGCCTGTCCGACGCTGACCCGCGCGCCGTTCCTCTACGACTTCGGCGACACGGCCAAGACGACGCCCCTGTTGCCCATGCACTCGCTGGGCCACGACTTCGTCCCGGCGCCGTTGCACGCGGGCGGCCTGCGCTATCATGGGATGTCCCCGCTGGTCAGCCAGTTGGTCGTCGATGGGCTGATCGAGCCCCGCGCCTACCATCAGCTGAAGTGCTACGAGAACGCGGTCCTGTGGGCGCGTACCGAGGGCTTCATCCCTGCTCCCGAAACCAGCCACGCCATCACAGCGGTGGTGGACGAGGCCCTGAAGGCCAAGGAAGAAGGCAAAGAGAAGACGATCCTCTTCAACTGGTCCGGCCATGGCCTGATGGACCTGAAGGGCTACGACGCGTACCTCGGCGGCGAGCTGAGCGACTACGAGTATCCCCAGGAAGAGATCGAGCGTTCTCTGGCCGTGCTAGCCGACTACCCGAAGCCCTGACGTGGCGATCCAGGATCAAGACCACAGAGAGCGCCGCTGCCCCATGCTGGGTCATGAGGTGCCGTTCCGCTACTGTCGTACCCAGGAAGGGGAACGGCTCTGTGGTCGGATTCTGGACTGCTGGTGGCAGGCCTTCGATGTCTGTGGCTTCCTGAAAGGGAATCTGACGACCGACGAGGTCGCCAAGCTGGCGAATCCCGAGCCACGCCCTCCGAAGGTGGCGTCGCTGGCCGAACTGATCTCACAGGCCCGCGACCGCGCGGCGACGGAACAGAAAGGGACCGAGTAGGGCCACAGAGACAGCAGAATCAAGA
>JABGQJ010000729.1 GCA_018648945.1 Victivallales bacterium | reverse complement strand
GGCGCTGGCATCTGGCTGCCCGGGGCTAAGGGGAAGCACCTTCCTGAAGGCCGCCTGCTTCCCGCCTTCGCCGCCGAGGACCGTCGGGTTCAGCTCGGCGAACTGACCGTGGGCGAGGATGGCACCATGACCTTCAAGCAAGCGGCGTTCCCGGCGGACGTTCCCGAGCAGGCGGATTTCACCCTCCGCGTGCGGGAATTCCTGGCGCGTCCGAAGGCTGGTTTGGTCCAGGTCGAGTGGCAGATCCCCCACGATCTTCCCCAAGGTGCGGTGGCCTTCTGTCATGTGGGCGATGCCGAGAAGGACATCTGGCAGAACTGTGGTTTTGGCACCGGGCGCAACCAAGCTCTGGACTACGCGCGTTCCCTCGGGGCCACCATGCGCGACGACTCCATCATCTTCAAGAAGGGCATCCGTTTCAGCAACGACTGGATGGCCCAGGACTTCTGGCAACGCGTGCCGGTAGTCCTCGAAAGCGGCCACTATGGCTCTAACGATTGGTCGGATGGGGCCGATCAGGACTACTTCGACTCCATCGAGGCCTACCATGGGAGCTACATTTCCATCCATGGCCCCCCCCACGTCATGTGGGAGAAGCACCAGGCCATTATTCGCAAGATGAGCCAGCGCCTTGGCTACCGGCTCCAACTCGTGGAAGCCAGTTGGCCGGCATCGGCTATCTCTGGCCGCAAAGTCACCATCCGCTCTTCCTGGCGCAATGCTGCGGTCGCCCCCTGCTATCCCGGTGGCCATCCCAGCTTCACCCTCAAGGACGCCGATGGGGCCATCCGCGCCGTCTGGAGTGACGAAGCAGTTCAGATGCGCGATCTCCGCGTTGCCGAACCGGGCCAGGCCCCCATCGCTGCCGCTGTCGCCACGTTCCTCGTCCCCGAACGCCTGGCCGAAGGCGAATACACCCTCTTTGTCTCCGTCGGTGACCGGGATGGTACCCCCCGCATCGCCCTGCCGCTCCCTGACTCCGACGGCGAACGCCACTACCGACTGGGTACCATCCAAATCCAGGTTGATGCCGAGTATCGCCTGCGCTGGCAAGCACCGATCCGGGTCGAGGGGGAGTGGCGTCTCCCGATCACCTTCGAGACTGCCAAACCCCTGCCCGAGAAGGTGGTTCCATTCGGGCACCTCGACCTCGATTCCCGCATCGTCAAGGGCGTGCACTGCACCCTCGACAAGGATGCTGAAGCCCTGCGTGAGCTCGGCAAACACCACGGCTTCCTCCGCCTGGACCCTCCCGAGGACGCCAATGGCAAGACCTACGATCTCTACCTCGGCCTCTGGGTCTTCAAGGGCCGCCGCATTCTCCCTGGTAGCGGCACTTCCGACAGCCGCGTCCACCTCGGTACCCTCACCTTCGCCGACGACGGTACCCCCGCGTTGCGTGAATGAACCGGGGCACCCGCCCCTCAAACGAGGCAATCATGTCCGACCAGTCCACGTCTTGCAGACTCAGCCGCCGCGGTGCCATGGCCAGCATTGGTGCCGCCGGCATGGCGCTTGTCCACTCCACATCCAGTAGCTTGGCTCAGGGGGCCGACATGGAAGCCCAGACCAGTCCCGCGCGTTATCTGACTGCCCAGTTCATGCAGGCCCAGGCCACGCAGAAAGAGGGCGAGTGGCTGGAGACCTTGGGCTTCCATACTCCCGGTGACGGCGGCGACGCGCTCTACCAACTCCAGAAGCTGGGGGACCGGAAGGCAAACGGGGCGGACCTCATCGCCCTGAAGAACGGACTCGTGGCGGTTCTCCATGAGAGCGAGGCCATCAACTACCGCATGTTCGGGGCCGTCTCCGACGGCAAGAGCGACGACGGTGTACAGATTAAGCTCGCCCATGCCTACGCCAATGAGCACCAGGTTCCGGTGGTCAACCCAAGCGGGGAGTACTGGGTGAAGAAGACCAACGGCATCATCATCAAGACCAATGTCCACTGGGGCAAGAGCATCATCCACATCGACGAGCGCCACAACAGCCGTCGCATGCCGCGGTTTATCGTCCAGAACGACGAACCGACCGTGGATCTGACCAAGAACGAGAAGATCAAGAAGGCGCTGATCGCGAAGCTGAGGCCAGGTGTCCAGCAGATCGACGAATTGGCTCCCTACACCAACCACATGATTGTGGTCCAGGATGCCAACGACCGCATCGGCATCCGCGCGGGCTACAAAGGGAACAAGGGCTGGGCCCGAGAAGAGCTCTTCTACGTGGAGGAGGAGGGACGCGTGGTCGGAAGCGTCGCGTGGACATTCAAGGACTTTACCTCGATCCAGGCAGTGCCGTGCAACCGCCACTTCATCGTGATCGAGGGCGGTGGTTTCTACCTCTCCGGCCACTCGCCCGAAGGCAGCAAGCCCGGCTACCACCAGAACGGCTTCTCCGTTCAGCGCAGTCGCACGGTCATCCGCGAGCAGTGGATGGGACTCGAACCGGGCAACCGCGATGTCTCCAGCGAGCCGCGGTCCGGTTTCTACTCCTTCAGCAACTGCTACGATTCCACCCTTGAGAACATCCGTCTCATGCCCTGGGAACAGGGCCGCCGCCCCCCGGCAGCAAGGGTCAAACACGGCACCTACGGGATCGGCGGTGCCCGCATGCTCAACTGCACCTTCCGCAACCTGACCGCCGAGGGCGGCTGGGTCTCCTGGGGCGTGTTCGGGACGAATCTGAACAAGAACTTCCGCCTGGAGTACTGCCGCCTCAATCGCGTGGACGTGCATTTCCACTGCTGGAATCTGCATATCTCCAACTGCAACATCGGCTACAAGGGCATCTCCATGACCGGCGGTGGCGACCTCCTGGTGGAGAACACCACCCGCGACGGCAACAGCTTCATTCACTTCCGCCCCGACTACGGCTCGAAGTGGGACGGCCCCATCCGCATCCGCAACTGCACGCTCAGGCCAGTTAGCGCCGGACGTACGTCCATCCTCCAGATGCACACCCAGAACTTCGACTACAAGTACCCCGTCGGCTACGGCACCAGCATCGCCATCGAGGATTTCCGGATCGACTACGCCAACGCCCCCGATTCCGCCGCCGAATGCCTGGTCATGGATATCCCCGGCTTCTCCGAAGGCAAGGGCGGACGGCTCTTCTTCCCCCAGCACATTCTGTTCCGCAACATCCTCGTCAAGAACCGGGAACTGGGTGTGCGCCTGCTGCGCCTGCCCGATCCCTACCGCTACAACGTGCGCCACGAGGGCGGCTGCGATGAAGACCGCCTCCGTCCCAACTGCACCCTCATCTGCGACAACGTCCAGCTCGAACGGACGGTCCCCGGGCACCCGAGCGACCCCGCCGGAGCCCACCTACTCCTTGGCGGCAAAGAGGACGGCACGTACGCCGATGCCCTTGCCCTCTTCCCCAAGATCCTCTTCCGGGACTGCGAGAACATCGCCCTGCGCTTCGTGAACTGTGCCGCTAGCGTCTCCTTCGAACGTTGCTCCGTCAACATGGCTTCCTTGGCGGGGCTGCGCGGCGAGGCACGCTTCATGGACTGCCATCTGCAACCCGAGGTCAAGGAGGCCAAGGGCGACCTCTACGACCTCGACAGCACCATCGGCACCCACTTCACCAACTGCACCCTCCACGCTCCGGTGGTTGACGGCAAGGCGAAACCTGAGCTCATCGATCAAGTCGGCTTCCTGAAGGTGAACGAATCCCTCCGCCACTACCACCTGAACACCAGCCTTGGCAACAGCGTGGTCCGGCACTGCCGCGAGCAAGGCAAACCCCTGACTCCGGAGTTCATCGCCATGCTCAGATCCAGGCATGGACTAGAAGGCTGATCTCCCGTGCGGTCAGAACTTCCGGAAGGCGGCCCATCTGTGCCGCCAACCGGAGGCGCAAACTCATTGCACAAACCGGAACGTGCCGATGATTGCCCTGGCTGTCTCTTCCTGCTTGGCATTGT
>JABGQJ010000728.1 GCA_018648945.1 Victivallales bacterium | reverse complement strand
CTCCAGACCCGCGCCGGCGTTGCGAATGCGTTCCATGATCGGGAAGGGAAGATCGAGCATGCCGACCACTCCGAGACGCTGTCCGCCGCCGAGAGTCTCGCCGAGGATCTCGCTCAGCGACGAGAACTCCGCCAGGGGGTAGTCGATCTCTTCGGGGACGCTGACACAGGCGAACTCCTTGATGTTGCGCACATCGTCCCAGACGCACATGGACTGCGCATAGAGTTGCCCTTCAGGGGCGCCCGCCAGGATTGGGGCGCCTGAGCGGGGAATGAAACACCCCCCGCGCTCGAAGATCGGCCAGAAATTGCACACGTACCGCAGGTTCTCCTTGCGGTACTCGTCGCCGTACACCAGGAGCCCGTCCAGCCCCCGACGACCAAGGGCCTCTTGGACGGCGTCAATGCGCGACACAAATTCGTCTCGCGAGATTCTTGCTTGCGCCATGTCTATCTTCCTCCTGGTTGCTGGGGAACTGCTGTCAGTATGCAGACCAAAATAGCGTCGACCGGCCGGGGATGCAAAGAAGCGGCGACCTGGGCAATGGGCGGTTCTAGGCAGCCCTGGGAAATGTGAAGGGGACTACTCACTTTCTTGTGGGTCATGCACCCGGGAACTGTGACCGCCCGTCGCCTCCCTGCCGGTCGGCAAGGCCGTTCCTCCTGCTCAGAAGTAAGCGGCAAGCGTGAGCCATAGGGAAGGAGCGGCTGGGGGAAAGCCTGGGGACGGAGCATCTTCTGGTTTTCAGGCGTTTGCTCGCCTTTCTGCACAGCGAGTCTCCGCAGCTCCCCGTCCCCAAGCTTCCCCCGCATACGGCTCGCCGAGCCTGGGGACAGAGTTCTTTACTGTTTTCAAGCGATTTGGTTGATTTTTCTGCACAACAAGTCCTTTCCCTGCTCGTCAGCGTGTCGCTTTCGAGCTTGCTTGGATCCTGATTGAGGTGGTTCGGTCGGCTGTTGTCGTTGCTGCGGGGACGTTGCGTCGGCTGAGCGGCGTTGCCCGGTTGCGGTGTGCGTTTGTTGGCGATCCCGTGCGGCCTGGTGTTGACGAGTGCTCGGTGCCTGGTTTGGGTCGGCGTTGGCCGTCGATCTGGCGTCGGCACGCAGTTCTTCCTGCACTTGTGGGATCGCCGCCGGGCGGGGCGTTCTGTCCCGAGCTGTCCCCGTCGGTTGCGCCCTGGCGGGCGCGCGGGGCAGCGGGCTTTTCATGGAGCCATCTCGGTCCCGACGGCGAAGGGGTTCCCGCAGTTCGACCTTGGGCGACCGGTCCGCCTAGTGTTGGGTTGCGTAGCGTGCCATGTCATCGATTGTGTTCCTCCATTGGAGCATGCGGTTGTGTTCGGGGTCGATGCCGGCGAGGTCGAAGGCGCGCCACTTGACCGCCATCGCGGCGGCGATCTCGCGGTAGTGGGCGACCAGGTCTCCGACGGTGGCGTTGCCGGGGCGCAGGAGGCCCGGAGGCAGGTAGACGCTTTCGGTGGTGACCATGACGCGCAGGATGCGGACCAGCATCTTGGCGGTTCCGAGCCGTTCCCTGCCTCCCCGGTCCATGACCCGTTCGTAGTGGTCGCGCAGGCGGTGCGAGCCGGTGGTGCCGACATGGTTCGCGGCCTGGATCAGGTAGTCCTTCAGCACGCGGTTGGCGTTGCGCGGCAGGGATCCGACAACCGCCTGCCGACCGGGCCCGCCTGTCTGTTTCTGGCGGGGCACGATGCCAGCGTAGGAGGCCATGCGATCGGCGGAAGCCCAGCGGTCGGGAGAGCCGTATTCGGCGGTGATGTGGGCGGCAAGCGTCACCCCCATGCCGGGGATGCTGGTGAGCACGAACCCAGGGGTCTGCGCCAGGCAGCGGGCCATCTCCTCGAGCTCTGCGGCGGCCATCTGCTGCAGCGTCTCGAGCATGCGCACCCGCGCGGTCAGGCTCCGCATCTCGTACGGCACCGCCTCGGGCGTGGGCGGCAGCGTGCCGGCGGCCAGGGCCTTGAGCTTCGCCGCCGCCTGTTCGGCGTGGGGGACGCGGTGCCGGCGCAGGCGCCGGGCGAGCGTGTCCTGACGCATACGGGCGATCCGTACGCAGGAGAAGTCGCCCCGCATCAGATCAAGCGACGCGGGCCCGAAGGGCGAGATACCCGAGCGCTCCTCCCTCAGAAAGCAGGGGAAGAGGACTTCGACACTGCGGTGGATGCGGTTCTTGAAGGCAGTCTGCTGGCGCACCAGCGCCCGGCGGCTCCGGCCGGCCAGCTTCAGCGTCGAGTACAGTCCGTCCTGGGTCTCGGTCTCCCAGCCCCGCTGCTGCACCAGGGCCTGGGCGATCCCGTCCAGCGCCAGTGCGTCGGACGTTGCCCGGTGGTTGTTGCGCAGCGTCGCCGCCTCCCGCGCGTTTACCCGCACGAACGGGTGCCCGGCCAACCGAAGCGCGTGGATGAAGTTGAAGGCGTACTGGCAGGGATCCTCGCCCCCGACCAGCACATCGCCCTGCCGGATGCCGTGCCGGGAACACGCCTTCCGGACGCGCTCCAGCAGCAGGTCCAGCCCCGCCGGCGTGTTGTGCACCGCGAACGGGCGGCACAGGTATTCCCCGCTGCCCCGGCACAGCGCCGCCACATGCTCGGTCTTCGCCAGATCAACCGGCACGACCAGCACCCGATCCGCGCCACCGGCACCCAGAAAACACTCCCGTACACGTTGGCTTCTTTCGCCGTAGATGCTTCCTTTCGACATCGGAGAGTCTCCCGTCAATGTGCTGCGGAAACCGGCTTGGCGGACGTGTCGCGTCCCCGGACCACCAGTTCCCGACAGCTTGCCAAGTTGCATGCCGACCGTTCGGTGCGGCTTCGCGGAAGGCTCTCCCCCTTCTCGGGGAAAGGCAAATCCACACCCTCCCGGACCCTCCCGG
Organism: Victivallales bacterium; assembly: GCA_018648945.1. The sequence continues at coordinate 1,037 of JABGQJ010000728.1, read as the reverse complement.
AAAGACCCGCTGCTACACCGGCCAAGCAGAGCCGAGCATCGCCCAAAGGGCTCGGCTCAGCACGCCCGGATGCAATGGCGGAAAGGGTACCGGGCTCTTTGTGGCTCGATCAGCGTGACAGGCCTGCCGTGTACAGCCCATGCAAGGCCAGGTTGCCCCGGACAGGTCGGGGTCCCGGAGGTGCACTCCACACGGCTCCGAGCTTCGCCCCCATCCCGAGGGCTCGTTACGACATCCGGCCAAATCGGGTTCGCAGACGCTACGGACTGGTCGTCCGCCTCCTGCTGCTTCGCCCCCCGCCTCGCGGTGCCGCAGTCGCAATCGACTTCATATTGAACATGTACATATGGAGCGGACTTGCACCGCTCGGACAAAGTGCGCTCACAGGCGCACGAGATGCGCGCGTCCCCGAGCACGTAGCCCGCAGGGCGACGGGAGGCCATGCCTATCCCAGGCGCCCCCCCCTTCACGGCAGTTTGGCCGCCGGGCGAAGTCGCCGGATGCGCTCCAGCAGCTCGTCGGTCGTGAACAGCGATGCTTCGTCGCGCCAGCGCAGGTAGTCGCGCAGAACCACTTGGAAGTGCACGGCATCGTCGGGACTGCGGCCGAAGGTCAGGCGGCCCTCCTCGTAATCGCGGCTCGGGTCGCGGGCTGTGGCCAGCTTGTAGCGCTCTTGGCGCTGGTGCAGGTTGATTCCCGCCGCAAACTCCCACGGGTTTAGTCCGGAAGCCGGCCAGGCATGCAGTTCGCAGAGCTGCACCGTGGGGCGCAAGATGCGCGCTGCGGCATCCAGGTACGCCGCCTTGGGCTCCACCTCGTAGGCGAGCAGGATTCCATGGGTGTACTCCAAGTTCCAGCGCGCACCGGCCGCGGCCGGGTGCGGATAGCCCCAGCCGCCACCGGGTTGCTGCACCCGGGCCATCCAATCGTTGAGCGCGAGAACGGTCTGCCGCAGCCGCTCGTCCTGCGGCGTGTGCCGCAGGAGATAAGGCAGGGCGTTGGTGGCATACTGCACGATGTAGGGCTTGACGAAGGGC
>JABGQJ010000727.1 GCA_018648945.1 Victivallales bacterium | reverse complement strand
CCTGCCACCATTCACCTTGCTGACGTTCTCCTACAGATAGCGTGGCCCCGGCACCCCGTCTGGTCCCGGGCATATCAGTTCCGCAGATACTGCCTGGCTTCATTGAGTGTGGGGCACCGTGTGCCGCGACTCCCTCTGTCTTCACTGAATGTGGGCGCCCAACATGCTGCGGTTGCGGCCACAGATGGAGGCAAGTGCGGATCCAAGGACCAACCCCAATCGCGTGCCTGCCGCAGGGGGCTGGAAAGTGGCGCTTGAGCCCCTACAGTCGAGGAATCCGGCCGCCGACAAGGCTAACGTACGGCGGCCCACCCCCACGAGCCGAAAAGGGAATATGAACCCAATGGCAAGAAGAACATGGTTGCTGCCAATCCTGGCTCAGACGCTGTCGATCGGACTGTGGGCTGCAGATGGAGGCGATGCGAAGATGACATTCATCGAGAACGATCAGATCCGACTGGGTGCGAACCTGGCGATCGGGGGATCCCTCACCCATCTCTCGACCAAGACTGGCCCCAACATGATCAACAGCCATGACTGGGGGCGGCAGATCCAGATGTCGTTCTACAGCGGCCCGAACCCTTTCGAACCGAATGGCAAGAAGCCGACCAAGAACTGGGCGGGGCTTGGCTGGAACCCGATTCAGTCCGGCGACTGCGGCGGCAACCGGTCGGAGGTCCTCGAACACCGCAACGATGGCAAGGAGATCTACGTCAAGTGCCGCCCTATGCACTGGCCGCACCACAACCTGCCCGCGCAGTGTATCTTCGAGTGTTGGTACCGCATCGAAGGCAATCTCGTGCATGTCAGAAGCCGCATCACCAATGCCCGCGACGACAAGACCCAGTATGCGGCCCGTACCCAGGAGTTGCCCGCGATCTACACCAACGGCCCGTGGTACAAGCTGGTCAGCTACAAGGGGCAGCAGCCCTTCACCGGTGCGGACACGACAGTGGTCGTGACCAAGGGCGATGGCAAGGGCTGGCCATGGCGGAACTTCTACAGCCCGGAACACTGGACGGCGCTGCTGGACGACAACGACTGGGGGCTGGGCGTATACCTGCCCGGGGCCTGCGGCTTCACCGGCGGCTTTGCCGGCAAGCCAAAGGGCAAAGGCGGCCCCAAGTCCGGCCAGACCGGCTACATGGGCCCGACCATCCGTGAGATCCTGGATCACGACATCGTCCACACCTACGACTACACGCTCATCGTCGGCTCCCTCAAAGAGATCCGCGACCACGTCTACCAGCGCGAGGAGAAGCGCGCTCTCCCACACTGGGAATTCAAGGCCGACCGGCAGCACTGGACCTATGCGAAGATCACCGACGCGGGTTGGCCAATCAAGGACGAACTCCGCTTCGAACTGGGCCCCAAGAACGCCGTCCTCGCCAGCCCAAAGACCTTCTGGCGGGCGGAGGCCGCGCCCAAGCTCTCCCTACGCGCCAGTTTCAGGACGGCCGCGAACACCGCGCAGCTTCTCCTCCAGCCCCACGACAAACTCGATGCCGGCGACTGGGCCCAATGGGGCCCGACCCGCGCCAAGCGCCCCAAGCCCGCGCCGTCAATCGCCATCGACTTCCCCATCAACGGCGACGGGCAAGTCCGTACCTACGAGATCGACCTCTCCGCCAACCCAAAGTACCGCGGCAGCATGACCCAGGTCAGACTTCAGCTCCCGGAGGGCACGGGGACCGTGACCATCCACGCTGTTGCCCTGAAGCCTACACAGGAGAGGTAGGGAGCCCGGCCTCTTTCCGGTGCCGGATCTCTCCCGCCCCCAGTTTCCTCTCAATCTGCGAAACCCTACTTGCGCATGTCGTTGCCTTGCTCATCCATGAGCATCTGATTGCGAATGAATGCACCAAAGGGCTTCCCTGTGTCGTGAATCTCAATACTCTCGTGCAAGATCTCAACGACCTTCCATCCGTCGTCCGGGAGGAAGCCGCCTGGATCGCCTGTGAAGTTGTCTCCGAAACACAGGACCCGCTTCCCAAGTGATCCGACAGTTTCGGCGTCGAAAATGTCGCTCGGCTCGATGAAGCCGCTAAGCACAGCGTACTGACACTCGCGAAACGCACCGAAACCCACTTCAGCCAGGTAGTCAATGTAGTCATCTGGCACACCCGAGTACTGCGTGCGAATCCCCTGCAGTTCCTCGGGCGACAGGACTTTGCGGCTGTTCATTTCTGTTTCATTTTCGTCCTCGTGCCTCGCAAGGAAGTCGAGCACATCATCGTAGCGTCCCATCGGCCGTCCTCGGTTCGGGGGTGGGTGGTGTACAGAACGTTGCGGATCAGGCGCGCTGTCAAGCGTCGCCTGAACCTGCTGGTCCGCCGATCACTCCCTGCTGAAATCGGTCATTGATTTTGCGCAGCCATTCAGGTCGCTCGCGCCAGATGATGTGCTGCGGGCCCGAGTAGGTCCCGGGCATGAACCCCCAGTAACCGTACTGGATGGCCAAGTCCGCGAATAGGTCGAGCAGCGACAGGCCGTCGGCACTGAGTTCCCAACGCGACTGTGGGGGCGGGCAGAAGTACCCGCCCTCGTCCATCACCAGCGGCAGGCCGCGGCGCATGCCTTCCCGCGCGTCCTCGCCAAAATGCCGGCGGGCTTTCTCCCATATCCTTGTCTTCCACTCCGGAAAGCTCTCCGCCATGAACGCATCCCATTTGGTGGCGTCGAGGTTCTCCCACAGCCACAGCATCTTCCTCCACCCTGCCGACGCCCTGGCATCCTCACGCCGCAGCTTGCCGGCGGCAGCGATGTAGTCGTCCAAGGGGATGATGTCCTCCTTGAGTACGCGCGCGAGAGGTGCGAAGCCTCGGGGGTTCTGCGGGTCAACTGCCGGATGGGAGACCGTCTCTCCGTACAGCCCGCCGAGATGCCAGCCGGAACCGGCGTAGATATGCTGGTCGAAGACTTGCGCATTGTCCGGGACGATTGCGTAGTCATGGTTGGCGAAATCCGCGCTGACCAGCATGTCCGGGTGGCGTGCCCGAAGGAATGCCATTGCCTCCTGGTGCAGCCGTTTCCCCTCGGCTCCCTGCGGCAGGTCGCTGTATTCCGGCTCGTTGTGAATCTCCACGAAGGCCACCTGCTCTGCCAGTCCTTTGGCTTTGATGATCGCAAGCAGACGGTCGTGCTGTTCGGCAAGGTACATGAACCGTTGCTGCTTGGGAACCGAAGCCAATTCCGCGCGGACCGCGGGATCGCCGATGCACGAGCTGTCCTGATACTCCCAACTGGTCAGGATAATCCACACGTGGTGCTGTCGCGCCAGTTCGAGCAGGTGGATCAGCCGCGCCAGCGCGTCGCGCCGCCCGCCGTGGCCCGCATAGTAGGGGTTCCGTGCATAGCCGGGAACAGGAGGTGCGAAAGTAACGGGGCCGCGAGGACTGCCGTCCAACCGGAACGCATACGTCAGGCCGATGCCCACCCGCGCGGCGGTGAACCCGCGCAGCGTCAGCCCTTTGACACAGCACTCCAAATCCTCGTATGGCGCACCGGGCAGCGCGGCGGCAAGCCAATCATGGTACCAGAACGAAATGGTCAGCTTCTGAGGCAAATGCCCCGGCACGTGAATCCGAGATCGATTTTCCCGATTGCTCATCTCTGTTCCTCTCGACGGCGAACAAGTGATGCTCTAGGTCCCGATAGCATGCACTCGGGGGACGTGCCTGCGGGGTACATGGCCGAAAGTACACCTCCCCTCCGTGCGTGACAAGCGAGGGAGGAGTGCTCGTGTCTGTCGATATCATGCGGGATCCGGGCGCTACGGACAGAAGTCGAAGCAAGAGGGGACAGGCCGCATGCGTGCCTGGAGGCGCGGCCTCGACCAGGAGGATAGACCCGGGTCCCCTTCCTTCCTCGTTGCCGATTCCGCAGACCATGCCTATCCCAGCGCTGGAGATGCGCTCGTCCCGAGCGCGGAGCCCG
>JABGQJ010000726.1 GCA_018648945.1 Victivallales bacterium | reverse complement strand
GGGGGGGGGAAGAGCGCGTCTGGACGGAAGCCAGGCTGGGGAAGCGGGGCTCACCACCCCGCAAGGGGGGTGGCCTTGCGCAAGACACCCATCGGACCTTCCCGGGCGTCCCACGGGGGAGTGGCCTGGCACCCCCACCCGTGACTGAGCCATTGCGATGCGCCCCCGTCTGATTGGCCAAAAGCGGGACGTGACCGTATCTTCCATGTCGCCGCAGGTGTGGGCCCGAAACGCCAGGAGACTCTCCCATCAGGAACAGGAAACTGACGATGCGTAGCATGTTGGGTTGCGTGGTGCTGGCTTGCGCTGTCGCCCAGGCGACGGTCTGCGTGCGGGTGAGCGATCTGTCGCCCGTATCGGGCCGAATCGGGGCGCGGGCCGGGGCGGTGGCGCTGTTTGGCATCGAGGTGGAGACCACGGCTGGTGAACGGTGGCAAGCAGTGGAATTTACGGTGGTGGGTTCGGCGCTGCGTCCGGAGTCTTTCCGTGCCCCGGCCCCGAGTTTGACCGACAAGCATGGCCGGTTGCGCGATCACAGCGGTTTCAGCATCTTCCGGCTGAGCCATGGTGATGGGGTTTTCTCGGCCAGCAACGCGCTACCCAGCCAGAACGACAAGCCGGTCACGCTCGCCGATGCGGCGGCGGTTGATCTCTCGCTGTGGCCCCGGGTGCGTATCACACTGCCCGCTGAGCTCGGCGGCGCGCCGGGCCGGCAGCGGTTCGCGGTGGCGGCTCGTCTTGCCAAGAAGCCGCCACGGGAGGGCACGTCCTTCCGGGCCCGGCTGGATCGAGTCGTCTTCGACCGCCATACGCCGTGGCTGACCCCATTGGTGACCCGGCTGCTGGTGGTGGATACGAAGGGCCCGGTTCTGACTCTTGCCTGCACGCCCGCTTCCCCCCTCGAACCTGGCCAGCGGTTCGCGTTGACGGTGAAGGCGAACGAGCCTTTGGCCTGCCCGCCGCAGGTCTTGTTTCGCCCCAAGGGAGCGCCCCTGGCCAATGATGGCCGTGGGCATCCCATGGCGGCGCACGGCGAGGAATGGCAGTTGGCGTTGCGTCCACTGCAGCGGCTGACCCCGAACGGCAACCCGAAGGACAGCCCGGTGCGCTACACCACCTGGCCGCAGTCGATCAGCCCGCAGTACGCGGACGATGGGCAGAAGCTGCTCGATGGCGAGTGCCGGCCCAGTTGGTTCGTGGGCAAGGCTCTGCAATGGCGGAAGACCCCGAGGGTCGACATTGTGGTGGACCTAGGGCGAAGCCGGTCGGTGGAGGCGGCGCGCATCTGGATTCCCTACCGGCAAGGGTCGCCCCTGGTGACCTGCGAGACCTCCGAGTCTGCCACAGGTCCCTGGGCAGCACCGGTCACCGGTCGGCCGCCGGTTGTTGGCCGTGGTTTGGCCTTCAGCCAGCCGGTCAACCACGTCTGGCTTGAGCTGCCGAAGCGGCCCGCCCGTTTCGTTCGGTTCCGGCTGACCGAATACTCCTCGCCGCAGGTGAGCGAAGTCGAGGTGTTTGGCGAGCCCGAGGGGTTGCTGGCGGGCCCGTGGGAGATCGCGATCCGCGCTTGGGACAGCGCCTGGAACCGCACAACGAAAACGCAGATGATCGAGGTGAAGCGATGAAGCGCATATCCATGTTGGCCCTCCTGCTCCTAGGCATCCCGTTCCTGCATGGGGCCGAGCGTCCCAGCTACACAGCGCCGCTGGCAAAGGTCGCGCCGGTGCTTGACGGTCGTCTCGACGATGCCTGTTGGCAGAATGCGGTGGTACAGGATGGGCTTGTGCATCCCCAGTCTGGCAAGTTGGCCACTCAGAACACCCGTTTCCGCATCGTCTGCACCGCTGAGTCTCTGTACGTGGCGGCGCAATGCGCCGAGGCGACGCCCAAGGCGATGCTGGCCCGGAACGCCGACCACGATGGTTCGATATGGGGGGATGACTGTATCGAGGTCTTCCTCTCCCCGGCGGACGACGGGATGGAGTACGTGCATGTCATCGCCAACTCGCTGGGCGCGATCTTCGATGCCCACGTGACCCAGATGGGGATTTCCTCCGACACCTCGTTCGAGACTGGGGCCAAAGCGGCGGCGCAGGGGGGCGAGGACTCCTGGACCATCGAGATCGAGATTCCCTTTGCCGGTATGGGGCTGAAGCCCAACACTGGTTCAAATTGGGGCCTGAATGTGGCCCGCGAGCGCAAGCCCAAGCCAGGCGAGCTCTCCTGCTGGGTGCATACGGAGGTGGAGAAGTTTGGCGTGCCTGCCAAGTTCGGGCAGCTGCGGCTTCCCAAGCTGCCCTTCTCGCAGTTCTCATGGCGGGTTGGAGAGTTCTCCTTGCGGAACCCGCAGTTCAAGGAGGAAGGCGTCACCGACGCGGAGCTGACCTGCACAACGCGCAGTCTGGGGACATCCCCCGGGAGCGTGCAACTGACCGTCACCGCTGTTCAGGACAAAGGCGAGGCCAGCACGGCAGCCGCCCTGGTCACGGTGGCCAACGGCAAGGCGGGCGAAAGCGTCCTCCCGCTGCGCCTCACGGGACCGATCCGCTCGATCCGCTACCGGCTGACGGACGCCAAGACCAACACGCTCCTGGCCTTGGGGGGGGAGAAGGTCAACCTGACCTGCGCGCCCCTGGCTCTGCGGCTGCTTGCGCCCTGGTACCGGGACACGATCTTCGCCAGCGCTCCGATCGACACCATCGAGGCGACCGTGACGGTCCATGGTTCGGCGGCACGGATTGAGGCGACACTGACTCGCGGGGATGCACTGCTGGCTCGGCAGAGCGTGCAGGCGACTCCCGGCCAACCGGCGACGGTCCGTCTCCCGGCCAAGGGACTCGCTCCCGGCGAGTACACTTTGCGCGTGGCCCGGGCCGATGGGAGTGCGTCGGCGATGAAAACGATTCGTGTGCTGCCGAGGAAGCAGGGCGAGGTCTGTCTGGATCGCCAGGGGCGCCTGCTTGTGGACGGCAAACCGTGGTTTGCCTGGGGGTTCTTCTGCTCCTCCCCGACCGAACGCCTAGCCAAGGCCGGCTTCAACACCGTCGTCACCTACATCGGCTACTACATCCACCGCGACAAGGACATGAAGGCGTGGCTGGACAACTGCCAGCGGCTCGGAATCAGGGCCGCCATGTATCCCTACATGGGCGAGGTGGGCGTGCATGTTAACAAAAAGAGGAAGCGGTTCACGGACAAGGAACTGGAACGGACGGCGCAGTTCGTGCGCCTCTACAAGGACCACCCCGCGATCCTTGGCTGGTATCTCTGCGACGAGCCCCGGGGCACGGTATTCCGCGAGGAGATGAAGCGAGTGCGCGACGTGGTCTCGGCGGAAGATCCCCACCATCCCTGCATCGTGCTGGACAACAGCGGGCGCGGCGTCGCCGGCTTGGCGGATGCGGGCGAAGTGCTCTGGGTCGATCCCTACCCCGGTTTTGCCAAGGACGGACCGCCGCGCTTGCCCATGGAGACGGTCTCCATCGCCATGGACGACATGATCCAGGGCACGGGCGACCGCCTGCGCCACTTCTGGTCCTGCCCGCAGGCCTTCAACTGGGGTGCCTGGGGCGGTGAGAAGGCTAAGACCGAACGCGCGCCCACCTACGAGGAAGAGCGGACCATGACCTACCTGTCCATTATCCACGGCGCGCAGGGCGTGGTCTACTTCGCCTGGAAGTACGCCCTCAAGGAGCCCCACCTCAGCGAGGGATTCCTGACCCGTCTCGGCCCCGAGATGACCGACCTCATGCCTGAGCTTCGCGACGGCAAGGACGTCCCCGATGTCGTGGCCGAGACTGTCCCCGCCGACAGCAAGATCCACCTCCGCGCCTTCCGTCGCGGGGACCGCCTGACCATCGTTGCCGTCAACCCCGGTCCAAAGCAAGTCGCCGCCCGGATTCGTGCCCCCGGCGTTGCCGGCTCCTTCGACGTGATCAGCGAGA
>JABGQJ010000725.1 GCA_018648945.1 Victivallales bacterium | reverse complement strand
GGTGCGCCGTGGCGGGCAGTCCGTGCCGCAGCAGAAAGAGTGGTGGCAGGCTTGGGGCTTTGATGGTCCTCAGCGGGAGTTCCAGGAGGGGCGGATCACAGCGTATCGCACGCACCCGGCGTTCGACTATGCGTGCGGTGATGCATTCCACAGCTACCCGCCGGGTTGGGTCGAGGAGATTACGCGGCAGTTCATCTACATCAAGCCCGATGTGTTCGTGGTGTATGACCGGATCACTGTGCCGGACGGCAAGGAACAGCCCTGCTGGCTGCTGCATTCCCTGCGTGAACCGCGCGCACGAGGTGCGGAGCAGCCGCTCTCGACCGAGGCCATCGGCCCGCAGTTCCTCTGGGACGGCAAGCAGGCGAATCCCCATCCCATCCCCGGCGGTCATTTCGCCATGGGCGGCGATAGCTTCCTGGTGGAGTCTGGCTCCCATGCCGAGGCAGGGAAGGGCTGGTTGATGGTCAAGACGTTGTTCCCCGGCGCGGAGGCCTGCGAGAGAAGGAAGGTCGGCGGCAAGGGGCACGAGTTCGAAGTCGGCGGCGTGCAGTTCGGCGTTTCCGACAAGGGGTACGAAAAGGCGACTCGGGACTACGCCGTGCGCAGTACGGTTGGGCTTTTCGGCTGGCGGGTGGAACTCCGGCCGAGAGAAGCAACCAAGCAGGTGGAGTTCCTGCACATCCTGCAAGCGGGGGAGGGCGATGCCGCGCCCCAGGCGGTGACGGGAGCCCAGGTCACGACCTCCGAGGCATGGCAGGAAGTGTCCCTCCAACACGCCGGACGAAGCGTCCGCCTCCGGCTCAGGAGAATTGGCCAGCGGGGTGGTGACATCCGGTTCCAGAGCCCCGGTCAGGCAGAACAGATCCAGCAGTTGCCGACGGCCGTCGAGGACCACTACCGGCACCACCGGGACGACCCGAACTTCAAGACATGGGTCAGCGACCCGCGGTACCGGGTCGTCATCGAACCCACCGAGAAGGACCGTGAACTGCTCGGCGAGTGATCCCCTGGGTTGATCCCCGCAGAGCCCGGCGGTAGTATCAGGCGTGTCACCGAATGCCGCCCCGCCGCCAGTATGGATAGGGACCAAGGAATGAGTGCAACCAGAGCTTATCGTGATGGTCGTCCAGCGGCCAGCCTGCGCATGGATGCCGTCGACGACGGGATTGTCTTTCGCCACGGCGAGGGACCGGATAGCTGTGATGGAGGTGGGGCGCGGGAGGCCAGCGTGGTGTTGCACGAGGGGACGTACCACCTCTTCTACGACGGCGCGGAGCTCGGCAAGGGCTGGCTCGCCTGCTTGGCCACGAGTCCGGATCTCAGGACATGGGAGCGACAAGGCACCGTGTTCGAGTTCGGGGAAGAAGGCAAGCCGGACTCGCGCACCGCGACTTCCCCTTGGTTCATCCGGGACGCCGCTCTTTGGCACGCTTTCTATGTTGGCTGTGAACAGACATCGCCACCGCCCGACTGCGTCCCGAGCTGTCCGTACGTGACCTGCAAGGCCGAAGCCGACGAGCTTCGCGGGCCATGGCGCAAGCGGTATGATGTGGTGGCTGTTTCAGCAGATCCTGGCACCTATCGTGGGGAGACGGCCAGTCCTGGCTTTCTCTTCCGGCACGGTGGCTTGGTCTGGATGTTCTTCAGTGCCGCCGAGGGCGAGATCGGTGGCGGACTCGCGAGGTTCAAACGGTCCCTGGGGATGGCCCATGCGCCCCATCCGGATGGTCCGTGGACCGTTCTGGATGAGCCGGTCCTTCCCATGGAAGAGCAGATCGAGAACAGTTCGTTGTACTACGAGGAGTCCAACCAGACCTGGTTTCTCTTCACCAACCACATTGGGATCAACGACCTCGGCCAGGAATACACGGATGCAGTCTGGGTCTACTGGTCTGACGATCCGACCCGCTGGTCGCCCGAGAGGAAAGCCGTGGTTCTGGACGGGGAGAATTGCAGCTGGAGCCAGGAGTGTGTGGGCATGCCGACCGTCGTCCGCGTGGGCGAGCGCCTGGCCATGCTGTACGATGGCCCCGGCGGGGACTCTATCTCACACATGGGGCGTGATATTGGGCTCGCCTGGTTGGAGCTGCCACTGACACCGCCGGTGTAGAGCCTGTGGGACTCGGGTCTGTCAGCGTGTCTTGAGAGCGCGATTGGCAGCCTTCCAACTCCGGCTTCCTGTTGGGGGCTCTGCGGGGACCGGCTACTCGTGGCTGTCAGCACCAACTCACTCAGTCCTTCGCCAAGCTCCAGAAAGGGTCACCGCCGTGATCGGGGCGAGCAGGGCAACAAGCGTTGTTGGGAACACCCCGAGACAGGAAGTGAGGAAGGTGCCCAGTTCGAACTCCGGACCCCGGTGCAGGGACATGGGTCCCGTGACCGCGTCGTAGAAGAAGCAGAATGCCGCCGACCATACCACAAGCCCTTGCAGGCACAGACCACAGATGAGCATGCTGCCGACATTCCTGCCGCTTGACAGGTTGCGCAGAACGAAGACCAGGGCAACGAGGGCCAGGAGTACCACAAACAGCCACACATGGTGCACTGCGAATCTGGTGGGGGCCAACATGAGTTCCTCTGCCTCGACCGGTGCCGCTTTCCCGTACGCCCTTGCGTATAGTATAGGGAATACGGTCGTGACCACCAAGAGGATGTGCGACAGCCCGATGGCCGAACAGACCAGCAGTAGGTTGGCGTGTACTGCTTTCATTCGGTCGGTCTCATCCTTCGTGCCCTCCGTGCCTTCGTGGTGAGTCCCCTTACTCGGTTGCCCGATTGGCGAGTTCCCCGAAGCGGTTGGCGACAGCGAGGGCTGGGTCGAGGGGGACCTCGACGGGGATGACGTCGTCCGGGATGGAGATGGTGGGCGTGGGGCGGGGGAGGCGGTCGCCAAACTGGGGGAGCCACTGGCGCTCTGCTTCGAGCATCTCGCTGACCATGGCGCGGACCTGGGAGAGGGTGCAGCAGGCGGAGGTCAGGGGGTCCATGGCGACGGCGGCGACGAGGGCCTCGGGGTCGCCAGAAAGGGCGGCGGCCACGGCTAGGCCCTGGACGCTGACGTTGCTCTGGTTCATGGCGGCGAGGGCGGGCGGCAGGTCACCCACACGGACGGGGTGCAGGCCTTGGGAATCCACGTAGATGGGGACCTCGACGCAGCAGCCGGCGGGGAGATTGGTGATGTAGCCGTCGTTGCGGATGTTGCCGTTGAGGCGGAAGGGCACGCCGGTCTCGACTGCTTCCAGGATGTAGGAGCAGTATTCGACGCTGCGGCAGGTGATGGTGGGGTCCTCGAACTTGAGGTAGTCCACATCGCGGAACTTGTCCTTGAGCCCTAGGCCATAGCCGAGGGCGGCCCCGGTTTCGCCACCAAAGGCGGGCATGTCGCAGTAGGTGTCCAGAGCGGCGCGCGAACTGCGGAACCAGGGGAGGTACTCGGAGAGGTGGCCGGTACTTTCGGTCATGAAGTAGCCGAATTGGCGCATGACTTCGCAACGGACCTTCTCGTTCACATAGTACTCGGGCCGCTCGATGTTCTTGCGCAGGATGGGGTTGAGATCGCGCCCGTCCCGGTCGTCGCGGAGCTGGAGGAACCAGGCCATGTGGTTGATGCCGGCGGCGAGGAAATCGATGTCTTCCTTGGGCACATCCACGTAGCGGCTGATCAGATCGAGGGTGGTTTGCACGCCGTGGCAGAGACCGATGAAGGGGACATCGGAGACCTGGCCGAGGGCATGGCAGCAGGCACCCATGGGATTGGCGTAGTTCAGGAGAATGGCTTCGGGGCAGAGCTCGGCCATGTCCCGAGTGATGCTGGCGAGCACGGGAATGGTGCGCAGGCCGCGGAAGACACCGCCTGGGCCGAGGCTGTCGCCGATGCACTGGTCCACGCCATACCGGAGGGGGATGTCGATGTCGGTCTGGAATGCGTCCGTGCCGCCGACCT
>JABGQJ010000724.1 GCA_018648945.1 Victivallales bacterium | reverse complement strand
GTCATCACGTCTCATCCTTAATGGAGCAGAACAGTGCACGCTCGGCGTAGGGGAACTCCGTGTCACTCCCGATCTGTATGACCGGTCCGGTTCCCACCATTCCCGCATTCCAGTATTCCATCATTCCATCGTTCCATCATTCCCTTCGTTCACCGCACCTCGCGCGGGGGGCGGCGGAGGAAGCGTTCGGTGAAGATGCGGTCCTTCAGGCCGATGTCGTACTTGACGTTGGAGAACGTGTTGGTCGTCTTGGTGCCTGCGCGCAGGTCACTGGCCACGGATTCGAGGACCGTGGGATGGCCCTGGACGGTGTCAACCTTGGTGGCTTCCACCGTGCGGTAGAGCTTGCCGTTCTTGTCGTAGTATTCGGCCTTGCGCGGCAGGAAGGTCTTGCGGTCGATCCAGACCAGGTAGTGGGCGAACTCCACCGTGTCTGGCTTCGTCGGCACATTGCGGATGAGGTAGGACGTCTCGGTGGTCTCGGTCAGTTCGTGCGTGTCCTCGTCCAGATCCCGGCCGGAGACATCCTCGTAGAGGAAATCGGAGCCGACGAAGCTGGTGCGTTTGTCACCGGGGGCGATGCGTTTCTTGAGATTGAGGGCGGGGAGCCAGAGCCAGCGGTCGTCGTCCTTGCCACCGGCGCGTTTCCAGACGAGATAGGCCATTTTGCGCACGTCGGCCGGTGCCTTGAAGTAGACGTAGAACTTCTGGTCGCCGCCTTTGCCATTGAGTCGGAGAATGGCGAAGCGCCGAACTCGGGTGCCGCCCTTGGCGTCCTTGATGGTCATCTCGATCTCGGCGCGGCCGTCCTTGCCGGCGAAGTAGGCAACGGTGTTGGCCTTCTGGACGATTTCCGCCACCGTGGGTTCCGCAGCGGGCAGGGCCAGGGCAATGAGCGGGAGCAGTAGGGATAGTCTGGTTCTCATGGTCATTCTCCTTGGCCTGAGGCCGCTGGGCCGTCGTTGGTTGGCTTCTCCCCGCCGCTGCGGAAGACGTACTTCTGCAGCGGGGTGATGAGAGCGGGCAGGATGAACAGGGTGCTGAGCCAGGAGACCGCCATGATGCTGGCCAGGAAGAAGCCGACGGTCTTGTAGGGCACGAGCGGGGCCAGCAGGAGGGGTGTGAAGCCCACGGCAATGGTGATGGCATTGCGGCTGATGGCACTGGCGGGTTCTTTGAACATCTCGCTGGCGGCTGCCTCCCAGGAACCGAAGCTCTTGCGGTACTCCCGCGCTCGTTCGAGGAAGTGAATGGCGAAATCTACGCTGAGACCAAGGGTGAGGGAGGAGAGCACCGCCACCGGCATGTCATAGTCCTTGCCAACCAGGCCAATCAGCCCGTAGATGAAGGCAATGGTCACGCTGAGCGGAATCATGGAGAGGAGCCCGAATAACGGCGAGCGGAAGAGAATGAGCATCATCACAAACACGATCACCGCGCTGCTGCCCAGGGCTCTGAGCATGCCGACGACCATCTTCTCCTGCCAGACGATATTGATGTAGGTCAGCCCGGCCCAGCCATGGACCAGCTTGACGGGCGCGGGGTGCGCCCTCAGGTAGTCCTCGATCTGGCCGACCACCTGTTCCATGTGTTGGTTGTCGCCGCTCTTGAGCTGAATCCAGACATTGACCTGTTGGTAGTCGCGGGTGATGAGGTGGAAGAGGCTGTCCTTCTTCTTCATTCCCTCAAGCTGGGTGAAGACCTGGCCGCAGGCCGCAGCAGAACCGGGGACGCTGTTGTGCCCCTCGTTACGCCTCTGGTACTCCGCGATCTCGGCGGGGCTGGCATCCGCAGGTGGGGCCACGTAGTTGAGCTCATAGGAGGCCTTCTTGAGGGAATCGACGGCCGAGGAGGATTTGCCGATCAGAGGTCGCGCCGCCAGGTGAGACTGGAAGTCCTCCAGCCAGCGGAGCATGGCGGGTTGCTTGAAGAGGGGGGCCGTGAGTTCCGCTTCCTGCTCGAGCACGAAGGCGTGGAAGGAGAGGGTGGTGAACTCGTCGCAGATGGCCAGCGCCTTCTCCTGGAGGGCGTCCCCTTGCAGGTCTGTCTTCGCGAGCCGGGCGGAGAGAATCTGCTTCTCGTCGTCGCCGATTCCCTTGACGCTTTGCACAACCTGCTGCACCCGTGCGAGGGTCAGACCTTCCGGCTCCAGGTAGTTGATCTCATCGGCGAGATCGTTCCAGCCCTTGGTTGCCTTGCCGTCGATCGCTTCGGCGGCCTTGGCGAGCCGCACCAGACACTCCTTGGTGTCGGCCGTGTGCACGTTGCAGAGGAGTTGCTTGAGCCCGTTTAGTTCGGCTAGGAACTCCTCGGTGGCCTTGGGCAGGGCCTGGCCGAACTTCTCCTGCGCAGTGGTGGCCAGGTGGGCGGCCTTGGCTTCGCAATCGTTGGCGTCCACGTGGGCGGCCTCGAAGGTGAGATAGGCGGTGTAGGTGCCGCCGAAGTGGCTGTTCAGCACGCGGTCCGCCACCCGGACGGGATGGTCGGGGGTGAACCAGCGAACGGGGTTGTCGTTGACGTTGATGCGCGAGATGCCGTAGGCCGAGACCGCCACGACGACCAGTGCAACGATCAGGATCGCCCGCCACCGCAGGTAGCTGAAGCGCCCGAGCCATTCCAGCGCGCGAGTCATGGTCGTCCGGTGCTCCTTCTCGCCCTCGGCACGGCTGGCCGCGAGGCGCTCGAGTGTCTTCTTGGGCACGAAGAGCATGATGTAGGCGGGGACAAAGGTCATCGTCAGCACCCAGGCCAAGACCACGCCGAAGGCCACGTGCAGGCCGAAGATTTTCACGGGAGGGATGGGCGTGGTGGCGAGGGAGGCGAAGCCAGCGGCGGTGGTCAGACTAGTGTAGAGCATGGGCATGAAGAGGTGCCCGATGACATGCTGAATGGTCTTCCGTTTGTCGTTGAAGCGATGGTAGACATCGAAGAACTCGCTGAGGATGTGGACCGAGTCGGCCACGGCGATAGGCATGAGGAAGATGGCGATCATGGAGGTCATGATGTGCACGTCGTGCCCCGAGCCGATCAGCAACCCCATGGTGCAGACGATGGTGATGACTGCCAGAACCATGGGCGCGATGATCAGGGAGAGGCGCCGGAAGAAGAACAGCAGCAGGAAGAAGATGGCGACTCCGGCCATGGGCGCGGAGGTGGCCATTTGCACGAGCATCTCGACCCCGAAGGTATCCTCGGCCACGGGCAGGCCAGTGATGTAGACCTTGTCTTCCTCCGGCCAGTCCTTGGTCAGTTCGCGGATCAGGGCAGCGACGTTGTAGCTGAAGGTCTTGTCCCTGATCGGGATGTAGAGGCAGATCGCCTTGCCGTCCTCGGAGACGAGGGTGCCCTTGTAGAGGGGATTGCCCATGGCATCGTCGCGGATCGTCCGGGCTTCCGCTCGCGTCTTGGGCGGGGCGACCATCAGGTATTCCTGCTTGAGGGAGCCGAGTTCCGCCTGCTTCAGGTTGTCCACCACACTGGGGGCGATCACCTCGCGGCTGATGATGGCGCTTTCGCCGTCCTTGGTGAGGAGCCGATTCGGATCGTGGCGGAAGACCACGTTGAGCGCTCGCTGACGCAGGCTTTTCGGGCGCAGGTCAATCTGCTGGTCGGCTCCGGCGGCGCTGACCTTCACGGTGCCGTCTGCCCCGGGTTGCAGGTTGAGCAGTTGCTCGGTCAGCGTATGCAGCCGACCCAGCGTGCCGGGGTTGAAGATGCCGTCCTCGTCGTCCTCGTTCACCACGCCGGCGATGACGAAGTCGTAGAGGTCGTACTTTTCCTTGACGCGATCGTGCAGGACGCGCACGGGCTCGTCCTTGGCCAGCATGTTCTCCGGGTCGTTGTCAAAGTGGACCTTGGGGAACTGCGATGCCAACGCCAGAGCGACCACCAAGGTGATGGCCATGATGAGCTTCGGGTGGCGGATCGAGAACTGGGTCAGAACGAGTTTCATCAGGGA
>JABGQJ010000723.1 GCA_018648945.1 Victivallales bacterium | reverse complement strand
CGTGGCTACTATATGCCGCCTCCTGCGGAGGCTCCGGAGCTTCCTTCCCGAGTCTCAGTTCCCTACCCCAGGCTTGCCTCAAACGTGCAGTATTGGGGCATCGAGCAGGCTAGTCCGTCTGCCAAGCTGGCATGGCAGTACGACCGAGGGGGAAGGGAAGCGCATCCAAGCCGGTGTCATTCAGAGCCGTGAGCAGCGAACCGAAGTGGTGCAATTCACGCAAGCTGCCATCCACCAATGACACGAGGAAGAGCTGGGTAAGCGCCGCCAGCAGCGCATCCTTGATGCTGCATGGGTGCACTCGCTCATCCTTGCCCAACTTCGTGATGCGCCAACCTTCCGTAGGCTCCAACAGCGCGTGTTCCGCATCCAGAAGACAGAACCTGCCATTGCGCAGTACCATCGTGGACGGCCAGAGATCCCCCGCCGCTTGCTGGGCAAGCGCACATAGCAGAACGGCACTGCCGCTGCCCATCTCAAGCACGCGGTCAACGAGGTAGAGATCCACATCCAGGATCTCCTCGGAGGGAACACGAAGCTCCCTGTCCTTCATGACCTTGGCCAGATGAGCAGCCCCAGCATCCCCGGCTGCAATCGCCTGTCGCAGCGCCTCCACCTCACCTTCCACATAGGCCACGTTCGCAGTGGAATCGTACAACACGGCGATGTCCATGACCCCAGCCCAGAGCGATAGCGTTCCCTCGCTCAAGGCCGTCACGAATTCATGCCGCATGCGACGCCGCAGCAGAATACTGCTCAGCTGGTGGATGCGCTGGCGCAACTGGGGGTCGTGGGATTCCTGATGTTCGGCAATCGTCTCGTCCGCCAGCTGGCCGAGGCCGAGGAACTGCTCCATGGCCAACGACGCGATCTTCACATCGTCGTCCTGCAGGAGGGTCAGTAGAGCTGATATTCTTTGGCTATTCACGCGCCTCGTTCTGTTCGTAGTGACGGGTTCTCGTCATGATCTCCCTAATATAGGCCCTCGTGCTCCCGATCATAACCCCTTCGAGTGGGAGTTCGTCTGCCGGGTTCCCGGGTGCCCAGCGCGCCGCCCGGGTCTGCCCGGCGTTGTACTGCGAGAGGGCCAGCACTTCCATGGACTCGTACTCGCGCCACCGGTTCATCGCCCGCGCCAGGTACCATGTGCCAATCTCCACGTTCAGTCGGGGATCGAACCAGAGCGCCCGGGCAGGCAACGGCCGCCCGTGCGCTTCCGCCCAATCGGTCACCGCGCCCTCCATCAGCTGCATGAGACCTGCTTCCCCCTTGCCCCCAACGGTCTTGGCCAGGAACCGGCTCTCCTTCCAGATCACCGCCTTCACCAGCGACGGGGCAACCCCATGGCGTCGGGCGCATTCGCCAATCAGACTGTTGTACCTCTCCGGATCGGCGCGCATGCGGCGCAGCGCCCGGCGCACCAGCGGCAAGCGGGGAACCGCAAACCAGATGGGCGCCACGACCAAGACTGCGAACAGGAGCACGAAGAGGAGACCTCGCGGCCCCCATCTCCTGCCCTTCCTAGCCCGCATCCCATCGCGCCGGAACCAACTCATCTTTCCGCTATGCTCTCCTGCTGCAACACTTCTTGAACTTCTTGCCACTCCCACAGGGACACGGCGCGTTCCTACCTGGCAACGGCTGCCCTCTGGCTAGCATCTGCTCCATGTTGGCGCGCCGCCTTTCGTCCCGCACCTGTTCCGCCAACGTCTCGAAGCGGGACATGGTGTGCGAGTAGAACAGCTTCCAACCTGGGCAAAGATCACTCAGACGCCGCGGATCGCCACCGCCCGTGCAGAGGCGATGCTTCAGGCAGTCGCCTTGGCAGATCCAGCCGTAATCGCAGGCGTCGCAATCGGTATGCCAACACGATTTCTGCCGCCCAAAGTTGGCATAGACGGGCGAATCCTGCATGATCTCGAAGCTGTCGGTCGTCACGTTGCCGAGGCGCAGACGCTTCTCCACGAAGAAGTCGCAGGGAAAGATGTCCCCATTGTACTCCACCACAAAGTACTGCCGACAGTCGTTGCCGAAGGGGCAGACATTGCGCACACCATCCACAAGCAACGCCAGCACGGCGTCGAAGAGACGGACGGAGACCCGGCGGGTGTCGTGCCGATACCACTCGTCGAAGATGCGGCAAAGGAACTCCCCCCACTCCTCGCCGCTGGTCGAGAAGGGCAGGACAAGCCGGTTCTCGTCCGGCTCCACGCAAGGGATGTACTGGTGGAAGAGGAAGTCGTTGTCGCACAGGTAGTGATAGGTCTGGACGGGTTCCTTCACGTTGGCCTCGTTCACCAAGGTCAGCGTGTTGAACTCCGCCCGGTGCTCCCGCAAGGTGCGGATGCCACGCATCACATCATCATGGGAGCCGCCGCCGCCGAACGCGAGACGGTACTTGTCGTGCAGGTACCGGGGACCGTCGATGCTGACTCCCGTCAGGAAGTGGAACGCGGCTAG
This sequence comes from Victivallales bacterium, assembly GCA_018648945.1. The sequence continues at coordinate 1,498 of JABGQJ010000723.1, read as the reverse complement.
ATGCCGGGCCAGTTCGGGAGTGATCAAGGTCGCGTTCGTCTGCAGACCGTTGGCCACACTGGCACCGGAGCGACCGAACTTCTGCTGGTACTCCACCACCCGCTTGAAGAAATCGACGCCCATCAGCGTCGGCTCGCCGCCCTGCCAGCCGATCTGGTAGGAGGGCTGCTCGGTGGCCATGTAGCGCTGGATCATGGTCCGCAAGGTCTCGTCGGACATCCGGTGGCGCTTCTCTTCGGGGTAGAAGGAGCAATGCCCCAGGTAAAAGCAGTACTGGCAGCGCAGATTGCAGTCGGCCGAAGCGGGCTTGACGAGCAGGGAGAATGGGCGGGGCATGGGTTGCAGCCTGGAAAGTTGGGGTTGGTTGGGGCAAAGATAGCCGGGAGCAAGGGATGGGGCAAGAGCCAATGCGGACAGGCGGCCCAGAAGCACACAATATCGCATCGTGGATCACGTTTTCGGGGCAGAGGTCGCGACCAGAGCGGCCAGGCCCAAAACACTGGCCCAAGACACTGCACCTCCCAAAGGAGAACTCGACAATGGAACGCTGGATTCGGTCCCTACTCGCAATGTTCGTACTCCTGGCTCTCGCCGCGCAGGCCCAACGGGCCGACAAGAAGGGCGGCAAGGCACGCGGCGCCGGCAAGACTGCCATGCAGCAGATCGATGCCAACGGGGATGGGCAAGTGGATGATGAAGAGGCCGAGAACTTCGCCAGGACACGGGCCGAACACCTCAAGAAGCAACTGGAAACGATCGTCAGGAAGTTCGACGCCAATGGCGACGGTGCCCTCGACGCCGACGAAGCTGCCAAGATGAAGAACCAGCTCGCCGAACGCGGCGGCAAGGATCCAAGTCGGTTCCTGAAGCAGATCGACAAGGATGGCGATTTCAAGATCTCCGAGGAGGAAGAGACCAATGCCGTGGAGGGCTTCGTGACCCGAGCCCGTCAAGCAGGCAAGGCAAAGGCAGGCAAGCAGGGCGGCCGCGATGGGCAGCAGGCCCGCGCTCGGCAAGTCGTGGACCCCGATACCAACGGCGACTGCATCGTCGATGAGCAGGAGGCCCGCGTCGAGGCCGAACGCCGAGTCGCGATGGCCCGCAAGCAGCTCGAGATGTTCAAACAGCGGCAAGCCCAGAATCCAGAGGTGAAGATGCCTCGGTTCATGGCCATGGTCGATACCAACAAGGACGGGGAACTGAGCGGCGAGGAGGCCAACGCCATCGTCGAGAAGGTGATGCAGGAGTTCGCGAAGCGCAACGAACTGATCCTCAAGATCTTCGACGACAACAAGGATGGGGCCCTGGACGATGCGGAGCAGGTTGCGGCCAAGAAGGCCCTGCTCTACATGAAGGAGATCCAGAGGATGAACGCCGAACGCATGCGCAAGACGAATGGGCAGCGAGGCGGCCAGAAGGCAGGCAGAGCGAAGGCAAAGGGCAAGCGCAAGAAGAAGGGTGCCAACCAGTAGTCCGCCCAGATCACTCCCTATCGACA
>JABGQJ010000722.1 GCA_018648945.1 Victivallales bacterium | reverse complement strand
GAAAACGCTGATCGATCTCTTGCCGCTCGCCGTCGCTGAGATGCGGCGAGGGGTAGACCAAGGTCCAGGCCCGGGCCGGGCCATCCAGCCCGTAATCGGAGTAGGGGAACCCCTTCCCGCTTGCGTCACTCGTCGCCCGGAGATTGGCCAGTGTCCTGCGGACAAGATGCTCCTCGCCAGTTACCGCGTAGGCGTAGCCATCGGCCGACGCCTTCCGGGGATCCACTCGCTTGTCGCTGGCTTTGGCGATGCCCTGGAGCGGGCGCGCGCCCTTGCTCTCCAAGGTGTACGGGAAGTCCAGCACACCTGTGGCAGGCAGGGCCGCAACGATGGCCGCAAAACGGGTCACGCCAACGGTCATCCCCGCGTCGTCCGTGGCCTCGATGATGATGGCGTTGACCGCTGTTCCCCATGGCCGGTACGCGGTGCGAATGGCATAGGCTCCCGGCCCCGGATAGTCAGCGTCGGCGAAGCTCTGAAAGCGAGCGTAGAAGGGCAGCACGGCCCGGTTCGTGTTGATATTCCCCAGAACAACCACCGGTCGCCCCATGAGTTCGGCCCGCAGGCGTGGGCCTTCGGGATCAAGCGCCTCGTCCGGGCTCAGCAACCTGGGAGCAGCCGCACGTCTGCCAGTCACGGCCCGCGCGACCGCCTGTCCGTGTCGGTCATCGGTGCCTTGGGGCGCAACGATCACACAGGCCGGCCCATCGTCCGAGCACAGACGCGTGGCCCCGCTCACCACAGGCGTCAGCATCCTGGGTGGATCTGCCGCCCGCAAGTCACCGATCACCCCGGCAGCAATGGCAAGGACGAACACGTTCCAGCAACCGATTCTCATCCCGACTCCTATCGTCGGCCATCCGCCGACGGTTTGTGTTTGGCAGTATGATGGCGGGGAACACTTGGCTCACCAGCGGGCGGAGCGCAGCGTAGGCCGTCTGGTGCAGCCGGATGTTGGGCTTCCTTCCGTCAGTTGTCCTTCCGCCCCACGGCCAGGATCCGAGGCCCAAGCACCGGTTCGTTCTCCAACAGGCGGGCCATGGCCATCATGCTCTCACGTTTCGCTTGGTCACACCACGCGGAATCTATTTCGGGCACCAACCATGCAGGGCCCAAAACGCCCAGCACGGTCTCGCAAGTGAAGCGGGCACTCTCGATCTCTCTGCGCAAATCCTGCGGGAGGTGGAACTCGGCGTTGGGCAACGTGTTGACGCCATCTGGTGGATTGGTGCGCCGTCCGGTCTGTACCTCGGTTCGGATCATCCTCATGTAATCGGCATCGTAGATGAGGCCTTTCGTGATGCCATAGATAGCGCCAGCGTAGCGTGTGATCGCGAATGCCAGCAAGAAGCCACCCGGTCGCAAGACGCGCCATGCCTCGCGTAGCGCTTGCTCCCGATCGCCAATCTCGGTCAGGTGATAGAGGGGACCGTGCATCAGAACCACGTCGGTGGAACCATCTGGCAAGCCAAGGGCGCGTGCGTCACCAACTCGCATGCTGGCAAGTGTCGTCTGACCGGCATCTTCGGATCTGGCACGAGCCTGCTCAATGTGCTTCGGAACAATGTCCACCAAATGCACTTCATGCCCCAGACTGGCCATGAAGAACGAGTAGATGCCGGTAGCGCCGCCGACGTCAAGCACAACAGCCGACGGCTTAGGTAGGAAACGGGCAATGAGCTCTTCTGTTCTGGCCCGCTCGAGTCTGCCGAAGCCATCGGTTAACCGCTTGGATTCGTCATATGATTCTGTGTAGTGTGAGATGATCTCGTCTGTCGTCTCGTCTCTGCTGTTCGCGTCCACAGTGCCTGCCTTCTGGTAGTCCCTTGCATGCCCAACGGTGTTATTGACGAACATGGTGTGAAATGCGGGAGGTCGACCGTCCGCTCCATCGTGGGCAGGATAGCATGGCTGGCTAGGGAGCGCAAGGCGGGGTTGTGGCGAGCTGAGCTCGGGAGTCTGAACTGCGGGAGAGGCAGCCTGTTACATGGATTTGGCGAGCCATCGGCGGGCAGTGGTCGGGAAAAACTGTCAGTGTGGAGAAGGGGCGTTCCAGAGGGGTAGCGGAGAGTGTTGCGCAACATGATGGGAAACGGGGGCAATGCGTTGTTGAGCGGTGGTCGGGAGTATCTGCGCCATCGGGCGAGGGCCTGGGGGAACAGGCCGCGCGCCATGTCCGGTGGGCAGGGCGGGCAGAGATGACGTGCCGATTGGGAGGCACCGTGGCATAGCCGACCGTAGAGGGCGCCGCTCGGCTGGTCCTATATCGCGCCCCTTCAGGGCACAACGCGTTTCCACACTCCAACCCAGGCCGTTGGCCTGGGCTGGTATGTAGCGCCCTTTCAGGGCTCTCGACCGAGGACCGACACCCCGGACGTGCCATGCAGAATCTACGGGGCGTGCCACATCCCCAGACTCCACGTCCCCAGGCTCCCGCCGGCTATGCCCAGGCCACCAGAGCCGCCTGCATCCCAAGCCCCGAGAGCCGCCCGGCGCAGGTCTGCTGCAAGTGTCTCACATCTCGTTCATTGCCTCGGGGGAATTGCGTAGTAGGCGCACTCCGCGAAGAAGAACTCCGCCATGTGGAGTTTGGCGTAGCCGTAATGGCAGATCGCGCGATCGATAGCCTCCTGCTTCGCGCTGTCGCCAGCCAGCGCCATGATCGCCGCCGCCGCCAGCGGATTCCGCACGTGCCTGCACTCGTAGTGCTTGCGAGTTCCCAACTTCGTCTTGTCCCCCTTGCATGCCAGTTCCTTGGCTTGCTCCTGGGTCGTCTGCGGGAACCAGGCGGAGTAGCCCTCGCGCCAGTTGGCGTGTCCGAAGACCTGCGTGTCGTCGTTGTCGAAGACCTTGTGCGCGTCAATGACGAGGGACGCGTTCTCGGCGTTGATGGCCAGGCCGGCGCGGTACAGGGCGCGGCGCGACTCGTCGCGTTCGAAGTCGACCAGCCGGGCCAGCGCGATTTGGCAGCCGACGTAGATCCAGAGTGCTTGGACATCGATGTGCTGGATCTCGGCGCGGTCGGGTACATAGCCTTGCGCGGCGAGCTCAATCCGCGTGACCGCGCAGGTCTCGGGTTTCTCGGCAAGAGCGACCAGATAGCGGTCGAACCAAACGGCATCCCCGGTTATCTCGTGCATGATCCTAAGCAGGTGCAGATAGCGAACCGCGTCCCGGAACCAATGCCCCCTGAACGTGCCGCGGAACTCGCCTTTGAACACGCCGTCGCACGGACACCGCCATCCCGTCGTCTCGAGAACGTCGGCCACCGCCACCATCTTGTCGATGACCTGTTCGCGTTCCTCCTCGGTGGGGATGCCGCTGGTCAGGTAGGCATGCAGCCCGCAGAACCAGGGGTGCGTCTGGTCGTCGGAGCCGAGGGGGTAGTGGCATGTCCCGTCGGTCCCGGTCCCGCGCACGATGAATCCCGACACGTCGGATACCGATGCGCAGAGCAAGAGGCCCTGCACCAGTTTGCGCACCTGGGCGACATCCGTCAAATCTCCGCTGCGCACTGCTCGCTCGCAGGCTGCGGGAAGGTACAGCCCCGTGAACATGGGCCCGTTCTCGATCGGGCTCCACCAACCGATGGCATTGGGGCGCCCCAAGGCGCAGTCCTCGGGATTCGGGATCTCGCCCTCGTAGTCGTGAATCAGGCCATTGGTATGGATGAACCGGTTCCACAGCGCGCTGTGGGCATCCTCCACGGCGCGAGCAAGCGTTGACTGTGACACGTGGTGATCCTCGGTGAGTGAGACATGGGCTGCCGTCCTACTATGGCGGCATGAAACGGCGGTGCACAGCAGCCAGCGACGAGCGGGGGCCAGTTCCGTGCGCTCCGTCTGTCGCTCCCTGTCTGGCCCCGTCGGTTCATCCCCACAGCCCCCATTTGACCCCGAAGCCATACTCCGAAGTACCGGGGAACCGTGGAGAATACGCACGTGCCGGACGGATCAGG
>JABGQJ010000721.1 GCA_018648945.1 Victivallales bacterium | reverse complement strand
CCGAGCGAACAGGTAGTCCAAGTGTCCCCACGCGACAATTGCCACCACCGGTACGAGGGTGATGGAGATCCGCACGAAGATGCTGCCCTGCTCCACCATCTGGATCACATGGAAGGCAGCCCAACAGAGCACCAGCACGCCGACGATCTCGCCCAGTACCCGCGACCGGGGCAAGCGCGATGGCAAGTCGGCATGATCCTTGGCGAAGCGGACCAGCACCACGCACCAGGCCGCGAAAACCAAAGCTGCCACTACTGCCGCGAAGGAGAAACTTGCCAACATGCTGTGTCGCCTGAAGATAAGGGGTCGAGGGAGTGTGCTCCCTTGCGAAGCGCACAACATAAGACCCGCACCGCCCCTTTCAACAGAGAAGCCTCCTCCGGCCAAGGGCCTGAGAGCTTGCGCCTCGCCCGGAAAGCGGGTAGCGTCAGCCCTGGAGATCCGCCCCCCAGTCTCAGCACAACCGCAGGTGAACAGATGGGTAGATGCCGTTCAGTCACGATCTTGATGCTGGCGGTCGCGCTCTGCGGTTCTGCGGCCGAGCCGAATGGCGCGGGCGGCAAGGTGGTGGCGGCGACAGGATTCGACGGTCCCTACTACCGGGCGGGTCAGGCGGATCGTATCCAGAAGGGGTGCGTCAACAACTACTCCTGGGGCAAGAAGGACATCCTGATCACGCCCGATCGACCGCCCGGTGCCAACGATGCCGCCCAGAAGATCGAGATTCGCGGCATCAGCAACGGCGCGCTTCAGTTCTTCTGCTGCAGCGACGGCTTCCCCCTCAAGCGCAGCCATTGGTACCGCGTCTCGTTCCGCATGCGTGGTACGGGGGGGATCGGCAACGTCACCGCCATGATCCGCAAGATCGGCGGGCCCTGGACTGCCCTGGTGAGGGGGCTGGTCATCCAGCCGACCGAGGAATGGCAGTCCTACACCTTCACCGGCCAGCCCGTGACCGACATCGATAGGGATTTTGGCGTGATGTTCCAGACCGGTTTCATGGGCACCCTCTGGCTCGACGATCTGGTCGTCGAGGAGTTCGAAGCCAACCCCGATACGGCAGTCCCCCCTGCTCCTCCGGTGCTGGGCAACCTGTTCCCCCGTTCTTCCTTCGAGGGTCGGCGGGATCATCTCTGGGCTTCGGGAAGCTATGCCTATGCCGATGTCCTCTGGAAGGATCCCCAGCATTTCCGGGCCGAAGGCGGCAAGGTGGGCCGGTACTGTCTCGGCGTTCCCGGCGGCAACAGCTGCTTCACGCGCAGCTACATGTTCTCGGTCACGCCAGGGCACAGGTACACCTTCAGTGCCTGGCTGCGAGGCGATAAGCCGGACACCCAGTGCACCGTGGGGCTCCACGGCAAGAGACAGACCACGGAGCAGGGCAAGGGATTGGGGGGAAGGGGACTCACCCTCGGCACGGAGTGGCAACGCTACGAGGTGTCCACAGGGAAGCCGATCCCCGAGCACGTCCGCTATGTCTTCGTGAGTCTCACGCCCCGGAACCCCGGCACCGTGTTCGCGGATGGGTTCCAGTTCGAGATCGGGGACAAGGGCACGCCCTACCAACCCGCGTCTCCCGCCGAGCTCTACGTGGACATGGGCCAGGCTGGTGGCAACATCGTGTTCTGGGGGGAGCCCCTGCCGTTGCGTCTGTTGGCGGCCATGGATGCCGCGGACGCGCCGGCAACGCTGGCGGCAGAATTGGTGATCACGGCGTTCCCGGACCGCCAGGTGTTCCGCAGGATCCTCGAACTCCCCGTGAATCGCGAACTCCAGCTGCCCGTTGATCCGCCCCGCAACGGACTGTTCCGAGTCACCCTCAAGGCAGTGGACCCCAAACTCGCAGCCGAACACGAGATGATCGCCGCTCGTCTGCCCCGACCGCGGCTCGTGCCCCATGAACGGAGCTACTTCGGCACCCACGCAACCATTCGGCCCTTTTTCATCGACTATGCTCACAAGATCGGCATGAAGTGGACCCGCTTTCACGACGCCACCATCATGTGCAAGTGGTCGGGCGCGGAGCCCAAGCGGGGCGAGTACCGGTGGTACGACGAGCAGATCAAGGGCATCCGGGACGGTGGCCTGCAGATCCTCGCCCTGCCAGACCGGCCTCCGAAGTGGGCGCAGACTGATCCCGAGAAGACCGGGAATGTCATCGATGTGGCTGCGTTCGCGCTCTACTGCGAGAGCGCCGCCAGGCACTACAGAGGGCTCATCGACTACTGGGAGATGTGGAACGAGCCCTACATGAGGGGCTTCTTCAAGGGGACGCCCGAGCAGTTCGCCGCGGTGCTCGACGCGGGAGCGGCGGCCATTCGCCGGGGGAACCCGGACGCGCGGATTGTTGGGTTCTGCCCGGAACTCAGCTCCCTCAACTTCCCTCGGAAGGTGGCGGCCCTGACCAAGACCAAGGTGGACGTCTTTTCCTTCCACGCGTATTTCCAGAATGTCACCGGCGGCGGCACCGCCGACTTCGCCCAGGAGCTTGCCCTCCTGCTCAAGACCGCGAAGCAGCCCGCGGGCATCGAGGCCTGGAATTCCGAGGGGACGTTCGGGGCAGCCGGCACGAACTCCTTCTACTCCTTCCTGGGCGATCCCCGGGTCAACGAATGGGGCGCGGCGTTCGGCTCCCGCGTCTGGCTCAGCACGGCGGCAGCTGGGTTCCGCAAGACTTTCATCTACACCTTGCACCAAACCGACACCATCATGTATCACGGCGGCTACAAGACATTGATCAACTACGACCGCTCGATCACGCCATCCGCCGTGGCCACCGCCGTCACGGCCTACTGCATGGATGGCATGTTGCCCATTGCCTGTCCGAAGGTGAACCAGGGCGCTGCCCAGTATGCCTTTGCCGAGGAGGGGCGCACCGTGTGGAGTACCTTCCTCGATCCCCTCGCCAAACAGCCGGTGCTCCTCCACGTGGGCAAGCTGCCGGCCACCTGGGAGGTGCTCGATGCCATGGGCAACGATCCCCGCCGGGATGGCGTTGGTGCTGTCACGCTCGGCCTGATCCCCATCTTCGTCCGCGCCACCGACATGGTCCCGGCCCGAATGGTGCAGACCTGCAACGCCGCCCTGGGTCCTGAGTAAGCGCCGCTTCCACATCCCGTCGCAGGCGTGGCGTGCCATTGGCGCGGAACGCAACGGGCGCTGCGGAGATCCGCAGCGCCCGGTTTGGTCTTCAGAATGCTAGCCTGGATTGTACATGCGCATTCGCAGTAGATTCGCGTGAGGAATCCAGGCCAAGTCCTACCAGTAGTACCAGTCGTTGGTGTTGTTCTGGAAGGCGATGGTCTTGCCGGAATCCACATGGCCGTCCATGTAGTGCATGTTCGACATGTCGTTGTGCCGCGCGTACGGGTAGCGCCAACCCCAGGAATGGCTGCCCACGGAACCACTCCAGTTGCTGCCCACAACGTCGGTCAGACAGCCGATCGAGCTTGGCGTGGATAGAGAGGCTATCTTCTTGTTCCCCAAGCGGTTGTTCATGCCGTAGTCACGCCCGGGCATGACCCCACTGGCAGTCTTCCCGGCCGGATCGACGCTGATTGTCTTGCTGGAACTGGTTGGGCACTGGTAGATCGGCCATGCTGTGGTGTAGGGGTAGAGCAGGTAGACATAGCAGCGCCCGCCATTGCAGATGCTCGGCCAGGTCTGGCCATCGTTATCGTCCACATACATGGTCACTCCCAAGCTCAGTTGCTTGAGATTGTTGGTGCAACTGATCTGTCGTGCCTTGGCCCGGGCCTGCTGCAGCGCCGGGAGCAGCATGGAGGCGAGAATCGCGATGATTGCGATGACCACCAGAAGTTCGATTAGAGTGAAGCGAAAAATACGGCGTGAAAGAGATCTCATGGTGCTGACTCCTGGCTACGTGAGAGGAAGGCAGAGCATCAACCGACAGAGCTACATACGAACGATAGCGCAGGCCTCGTATTTTACAAAGAACTTAC
>JABGQJ010000720.1 GCA_018648945.1 Victivallales bacterium | reverse complement strand
GAGTACGTCATCTGCGCATTGCTCGTGGTCGCCGGCACCCTTCTGTACCGCGAGCGGAACCGCTTCGACCGGCGCGTGTTCCTGCTCCTGATCGCCTCGATCGCCGCAGTGATCGTGGCGGAACTGGCGTTCACGTTCTATGTGAACGTCTACGGTCTGTCGACCGTGGTTGGGCATTTTGCCAAGATCATCGCCTTCTGCTTCATGTACGCCGCGCTCATCCGGATCGGTCTGACCAAGCCCTGTGATCTGCTACTCAGGGATGTGAAACACCACGAGAGAGAGCTGGCCTCGGCGCGCCGAATGCTGCAAGCCGTACTCGACACGACCCCCATGCGGATCTTCTGGAAGGATCGGGATCTGACGTACCTTGGCTGCAACAAGCCGTTCGCGACCGATGCGGGCCTTGCGTCGCCCGAGGAGCTTGTCGGCAAGGAGGACCAGCAACTTCCCTGGCGGGAACAGGCTGATCTCTACCAGGCAGCTGACCGTGCGGTCATCGAGTCAGGAGAGCCGAAGCACAACTACGAGGAACGGCAGACCGGCCCGGATGGCGAGGAACTTTGGGTCAAGGCGAGCAAGATCCCGTTGCGGGACGAGGCAGGGAAGATCCGCGGTGTTCTCGGCTGCTATGAGGACATTTCCGAGCGCAAACAGGCGGAAGCCATGCTCGCCCGCCATGCCGAAGAACTCGGTGACCTCAACAAGTCCATGGTCGGTCGCGAAGCGCGAATGGTCGAGCTGAAGAAGGAACTCAATTCGCTGGCTGCAGAGCTCGGGCGCGAGCCACCGTATCCGCCAGTGTGGGACGAGCCGGCAGCAGCATCAGGACAGGGACAGACGACTCCCCTGGGACGGGAGCCCGACGAGGTCTGAGCAGCGGCGACCCCGGTGGATTGAGTGGCGTAGACGATGCCGGCCAGCGAACACAGAGGGCGAAATATGGGAAACGACAAGCACCAGGACACGGACCCGGCGGGGCCGCCGCTCCCGAACACACCGAGCGCTGGCGCGTCTTCGCGTCCTCGTCGAGGCGAGTGGAGTAGCAAAGCAGCTTGGCTTGTGTTTCTGACCACAGCCGTGGTAACTGCCGCCGCCTGGTATGCGATCAAGCGTGAGATAACCAAGAGAGCTCAGCAGCATTTTGACTTCCGGGTCAGAACCATAGAAACAGCGGTTCGCGAGCGGCTGCTGGACTACGAGCACATGCTCCGGGGCGGGGTTGCTCTCTTTGCTTCTTCGAACGAGGTCACGCGTGAGGAATGGAAAACCTACGTGGGATCCGTGCAGATCGAGCAGCACTACCCAGGCGTTCAAGGGGTCGGCTTCTCCAAACGAGTTCTCCCGGCGGAGCAGGAAGCCCACACCCGCCAGATCCGCGCCGAGGGGTTCGCCGGGTACACGATTCGACCGGAGGGGGAGCGCCCCGAGTACACCTCGATTGTCTTCCTGGAGCCCTTTGACTGGCGGAATCAGCGGGCCTTCGGCTATGACATGTTCTCCGAACCCACTCGCCGGGATGCCATGGCCAGAGCCCGGGACACCGGCCTGGCCGCCCTGAGTGGCAAGGTCACCCTGGTTCAGGAAACGGACGAGGACGTGCAGGCGGGCTTCCTCCTCTACCTTCCCTACTACCGCAACGGCGGGCTGCGGCAGACCACAGAGCAGCGACGTGAAGCATTGGAGGGATATGTGTATAGCCCTTTCCGCATGGATGATTTCATGCGAGGGATCCTGGCCGAAAGAGGGCGATACGTTGAGCTCCGGATCTTCGATGGCGATGTGGCGTCCAAGGAAGCCTTGCTCCATGACAGCGAGGCCGGAGCAGAACGCCCTGCCCAAGCTGATCACTCCCACCTTCTCAGCCGCCGATCCGTCCTCGAATTCCAGGGCCATCGCTGGCTCCTGGCCTTCTCCTCCTCGCTACCGTTCGAGCAGCGCATCGATACCTGGCAGGCGCACACCATTCTGGTGTTGGGCTTCATCATTGCTCTGCTGCTCTTTGGCGTGGTCTCGTCTTTGGAGCGGTCCCGCGCTCAAGCACTTGCTGTGGCCCACATGGCGGGCGACTTGGAACGGGCCAACGCCGAGCTGGCGGAGAGAGTTGCGGAGCGCCAGCGCGCCACGGAGGAGCTGCAGTCGGCCAATCGTGACCTGGGCGATTCGCGCAAGGCGGCGCTCAACATGCTGCAGGACGCTGAGCTACAGCGACAGCGCCTCGAGCAGGCGTTCGCGCAACTGTCGCGCGCCGAGGAGACCGGGAGACGCCGGGCGGAACGGGCGCAGGGCCTACAGCAGGCCGGTCAGCAACTGGCCGCTTGCCGGACCTTGAGCGAAATCCAACATCTGGTCGCTGAAGCCCCTGTCCGCTTCCTGGGCGCGCGCATGTGCTCGGTCAGGTTGCCGGGGCCGCATGGCACGGCGCCGCCCGTCGCCTTCAGCGGCCAGCAGGGGGAGGAGGCGGTACCTGACTGCAACTGTGCACGCGGAGTCTTTGCCAACCAGGCCGAGAGGCTTGTCCCTGACACGCTCAACGCCCCATCGTTTCCGCACTGTTCCGACGGTGCGCGGGAGCGTGGGTTCGCCTGCTGCGCCACCTTCCCGATCCTGGCCGGCGGGGAGTGTGTGGCGGCAGTCACAGTCTGTGGTACCGAACCGGGCCCCGACGGGGACCTCATGCAGAGCGTGCCGTTGCTGCGCGTGTTCGCAACGCATGTCGGGGAGGTCTGGCAGCGCTGTCTTGCGATGCGGGACCTTGATGAGGCACGGCAAGCCGCCGAATCTGCCAGCCTGTCGAAGAGCGCCTTCGTGGCCAACATGAGCCACGAGATCCGGACCCCCTTGAACGCAATCATCGGACTGACCTACCTCGCCCTCAAGACCGACCTCTCGCCCAGACAACGGGACTACATGGGGAAGGTCCAGGGATCTTCCCATGGCCTCCTCGCCGTCGTCAATGACATCCTCGACTTCTCCAAGATCGAGGCTGGCAAGCTTCAGTTGGAGTCTGTCGAGTTCGAGGTGGCGAGCGTGACGCGGCATCTCTTTGACGTGTTTGGCCTGCAGGCCGAACAGAAAGGGTTGCAGTTGCTCTTCAAGGTTGACGCCGACGTGCCGTCCATGCTCGTGGGCGACGCCACACGCCTGCGCCAGGTACTGACGAACCTCCTCGGCAATGCCATCAAGTTCACCGAGTCGGGCCAGGTGACGCTCGCGGTGCGCAGAGCAGACGGTGCGGAGGCTGCCGTCTCCGACGCGCATGATACCCCATGCGTCACGCTCGAACTCTCGGTCACCGACACGGGGGTCGGTATACCCAACGACAAACTGTCGAGTTTGTTCCAGGCCTTCAGCCAGGCCGACACGTCCACCACGCGCAAGTTCGGCGGTACGGGGCTGGGGCTCTCGATCACCAAACGGCTAGTCGACATGATGGGAGGCGACATCCAAGTGCAGAGCCAACCTGCGCAGGGGAGCACGTTCTCGTTCACTGCCGTGTTTGGCAGACCAGAGCGCAGGAGCGGGAGACGCCTGGAGCCCCGGGACGAACTGCGAGGCCTGCGGGTGTTGGTCGTGGACGACGACGAAAGCAGCCTCGATACTCTCGTACGTGGCCTGAAGGCCTTTGGCCTCTCGCCCTCGCCCGTGGCCTCGGCCAGAGAGGCGATTGTGGCGGTGAGCGAGCAGCCCAAGGACGCCCCCTACGAACTGCTCCTCGCCGACTGGCGTCTGCCCCAGATGGACGGCTTGGAGCTCTGCGACCAGCTCAGGAGTGACGGCCTTACGGCAACGCTGATCCTGATGAGCGGCTACTGGAACCACGACCTGGCCACGTGCGTCGATGAAGGGCGAGTGGACGCCTTTCTTCTCAAGCCGTTCACGCCCTCGACGCTGTTCGAGACCATTCTCCAAGTCTTCGCCGACCGACTTCTGGCCGGTTCCGGATCGCTTGCCAGCGCGGCCACTGAATCCACCG
>JABGQJ010000072.1 GCA_018648945.1 Victivallales bacterium | reverse complement strand
TTGCACCCCCACCTTGAGCGTGGCAGTGTTGGTCTCGCGGTACTCCTCGGCCTCGGGCTTCGGAGGCGACACTTTGAGGGTACTGCCAGCTCCGGCGCCCTCCGGGGGTTCCTGGACCCGGACTGTGGACGTAGACCGTTTGAGGGCGGCCTGCCCCGCTTTCGACGGTCCCTTCTTCAGGCCCGGCAGGGAGATCTTGATCGTCTGGGCAGAGGGGGCGGCGGGGCTCTCGGCTTGCGGCGGTGCGGCGGGGGGAGGAGCGGACTCCGCGGCGGGCGCTCCGGGGCCAGGCGCAGCCTGGGGGCTCCCGGGCTTGCTGCCGCGCACGACCTTGAGGCGAACGGTCTCGCGCTTGACACCGTCCTCCCCGGCGGCAGCGGGAGACACGGCATTGGCCGTCTCGTCCGGGGACTGCACCCGCTTGAGTTTGCCTTGGCTGGTGTCGCGCAGAGCCATGGGATCCTGAATCTCCGCGGTCTGGTTGGCAGCGGGCATGGCGGGCTGCGGGGGTACGGGCACTGCCTTGGTCTGCGCTTCGGCGGCGCCCTCCTGGGCGGCCTCCGTCTTCAGCCGACCCGTTTGCGTCTTGAGCCGATTGGTGTCGGCCTTGTTGCGCAGTTTCAGCTTGAGACCACCAGGTTTGTTGTCGGGCATCGTCACGTACTCCTAACCGCTACCGTACCGGAAGGGAGTCCCTTGGCGACGGATCTGTGGCGAAGGGCTTCCGCAGGGCCGAATGTTCATGGCCGTCGTGCAAATCGGGGACCATCACCCCCCTCACCTGTGTCGCGATGGGGGTGCGGCGCCTAAAACCACTGCACACTAGCGGTGATTGGGCGCATTGCCAAATCATCGCACCTCAAAAGGGCGGTGGCAAGTGCTGGCAAGCACACTTGAATCCGCTTCGCCAAAAGTTATGTTCGCTCTTTGCTCGCGAGCCACCTGCCATCACACACAGAGGAATCTGGCGCAATGAAGACGACCGCCCTGCGCATCCACGGGAAAATGGACCTCCGCCTGGAGACCTTCGAACTGCCACCGGTCGGCGAAGATGGCATTGTTGCCGAGGTGCTCTGCGACTCGATCTGCATGTCCAGCTACAAGGCTGCCAAGCAGGGCCCCGATCACAAACGCGTGCCCGACGACTGCGATCAGAACCCGACCATGATCGGCCATGAGTTTGCGGGGCGGATCCTGGAAGTCGGCAGCAAGTGGCAGGATCAGTTCAAGCCGGGCGACAAGTTCGGCATCCAGCCGGCGCTGATGTACAAGGGGTCGCAGGACGCTCCCGGCTACTCCTTCCCGACCGTTGGCGGCGACGCCACGGCGGTGAGAATCCCCTCCTGCGTGATGGAGGTGGACTGCTTGCTGAACTATAGCGGCGACGCATTCTTCCTGGCCTCGTTGGCCGAGCCGGTGAGCTGTATCATCGGCGCGCTCAAGGCGCAGTACCACATGAAGCCTGCCAGCTACGAGCACCACATGGGGATCATCGAAGGCGGCAAGGTGGCCTGTTTGGCCAGCGCCGGTCCGATGGGCTTGGGACTGATCGATCTGCTCGTGCATGGTGATCGCAAGCCATCGCTGGTGGTGGTGACCGATATCGACCAGCCCCGGCTCGACCGGGCGGCGTCCATCATCACGACCGCAGAGGCCAAAGCCCAGGGCGTGGAGTTGCGCTATGTGAACACCCGCACGGACAACCCGGTCCAGGATCTGCTGGACATCTCCGGCGGCGCGGGGTTCGACGATGTGTTCGTCATGGCCCCGGTAGCTCCGGTCATCGAGCAGGGCGACGCGATCATGGGGCGCGATGGCTGCCTGAACTTCTTCGCCGGTCCCACCGACCAGCAGTTCTCCGCCAAGTTCAACTTCTATGAAGTCCACTACGGCGGCACCCACATCGCCGGCACCAGTGGCGGCACCAAGGAAGACATGCGCGACGCGCTGGAACTGATGGCCGCCGGGCGCATCAATCCCGCCGCCATGATCACCCATGTGGGCGGTCTCACGGCCGCCGCCGAGGCCACGTTGCACCTGCCGGACATTGCCGGCGGCAAGAAGCTGATCTACACCCACTGCGACTTCCCGCTGGTGGCGATCGACGATCTGGCTGAACTGGGTTGCGAGAACCCGCTCTACGCCGAACTGGCCGAAGCGTGCGCCAGGAACAACGGTCTGTGGAATCTCGAAGCCGAGAAGATCGTGCTTGAGAGATTCCCAAAACTGAGCTGCTAGCCTCTCCCGGAATCCGGACCGCAATAGGAATTATTCCCGCATGGCCAAAATCACCTTCATGGGCGCCGGCAGCACGGTGTTCGCCAAGAACGTCCTCGGCGACTGCATGCTCTCCCCTGCTCTCGCCGACGCCACCATCGCTCTCTACGACATCGACGCCCAGCGTCTGGAAGACTCCAAGATGATGCTGGAGAGCATCAACAAGAACTGCGGTGCCTCCGCGACCATCCAGGCATACCTGGGGGTCGAGAACCGGCCAGCGGCCCTGGCGGGCGCGAACTATGTGGTGAATGCGATCCAAGTCGGCGGCTACGAACCGTGCACGGTGACCGACTTCGAGATCCCCAAGAAGTACGGTCTACAGCAGACCATCGCCGACACCCTCGGCATCGGCGGCATCTTCCGCACGTTGCGGACCGCCCCCGTCATGCTCGACTTCGCGCAGGACATGGAGAAGGCCTGCCCCGATGCGTGGATGCTGAACTACACCAACCCCATGTCCATGCTGACCGGCACCATGCTGCGCGGCTCGGCGGTGAAGACCGTCGGGCTCTGCCACAGCGTCCAGGTCTGCGCCCCCCACGTGCTGCGGCATCTGGGGATCGAGGCCGAGGACCTGCAGTGGCAGATCGCTGGCATCAACCACCAGGGCTGGTTGCTGGAGCTCACCGACGGCGGCCGCGACCTCTACCCCGAGCTCAAGGAGAAGGCGGCGGCCAAGAACGCCGGTGAGGAAAAGCATGGCGACATGGTACGCTTCGAGGTGATGCGCCGCTTCGGCTACTACATCACCGAGTCCAGCGAGCACTCTGCCGAATACATGCCCTACTGGATCAAGAAGAACTACCCGGAACTCATCGAACGGTACAACATCCCACTGGACGAGTACCCGCGCCGCTGCGTCAACCAGATCAAGCAGTGGGAGAAGCAGCGCGACGAGTTGGTCAACGACCAGGATCTCTCCCACACCCGCACCCACGAGTACGCCAGCTACATCATGGAAGCGATGGAGACCGACGTGCCGTACCGCATCGGTGGCAACGTCATGAACACGGGGCTGATCACCAACCTGCCACCCAACTGTGTGGTGGAAGTCCCCTGCATGGTCGACCGCAATGGTGTCGTGCCTTGCCACGTCGGGGCGCTGCCGGAGGCCTGCGCAGCTCTGAACCGCACGATGATCAACGTACAGTTGCTGACCATTGAGGCCGTGCTCACCGGCAGGAAGGACTATGTCTACCAGGCTGCCATGCTCGATCCACATGCCGCCGCCGAACTAAGCCTCGACGAGATCGTGGCCATGTGCGACGACCTCTTCGAGGCTCACGGAAACTGGATCCCCGCGATGAAATAGGGGGGATGCCCCCGTGCCGGAACGGAACCGGAATCAACTCCGGCTGAAGAGCTCGTCGCCGATCAAGGCGGTGAAGAAGGAGCCAGTGAAGACCAGGGGCTGGTCCCCGGGGAGATCGCTTGCTTCGCGGATCTCCGGCGCGACTCGGTGTGGGAGTTGCGCGGCTTGCGTGGCCTCGACCAACTCCCGCAGCCCCGAGTGCTTCGGCGGGCGCGGATTGGTCAACACATAACGGGCCTTCAGTCCGCTGAGTTCGCGAACAATGCCGGGGATGTCCTTGCCTTGCACGACCCCGAGGACGATGGTCCACGCGGTGTCGGGGAAGCCCGTGCGCAAGGCCTCGGCCAGACGACGGGCGGAATCGGCGTTGTGGGCCGCGTCGAGAACGACGAGAGGCTGCTGCCGGATGATCTCGAACCGGGCACGCAGCGCAGGTGGCCGGAACGCGCAGCGCTTGGGGGCATGGCCGAGGGTCCGGCAAATGCCCAGGGCCAGAGCGAAGTTCTCGATCATGAACTCGGGCGTGGTTTCCGGCAGCCATGGGCGGGCTTCCGCCAAGGCGACGGGGGACTTGACAGGGACGGCAAGTGCCGCAGCCTGGGCCCGGATGGCGCGTTCGGCCTCGGGGAAGGGCTGATGGGCGAGGACGAGCGGAACGCCCTGTTTCAAGATGCCTGCCTTCTCCATCGCGATCTCCCCGATCGTGCTGCCGAGAAGCTGCGTGTGATCATAGCTGATCGGCGTGATCGCGGTGCAAAGCGGCGCCGAGATGTAGTTGGTGGCGTCCAATCTGCCGCCGATGCCGGTCTCCAGGATGGCCAGGTCGCATGACTCCCGGACGAAGAGGCGCAGGGCGAGAACCGTGAGGATCTCGAAGAAGCCCGGGGTCACCTGTTCGGACGCCAATCTGGCGACCAGATCGCGGGCCGCAGCCAAGAGAACGGGGTACTGGATGGGGCGCCCAGCTACCTGGAACCGTTCGCGCACGCTGCTCAGATGGGGACTGGCAAACACCCCGACCCGGATGCCGCAGGCGGCCAGCAAGCTGGCCAGGAAGTGACAGGTGGAGCCCTTGCCCTTGGTCCCCGCCACATGGACGATGCGGAGGCGCCGCTCCGGGTTCCCTGCCAGTTGCGCCAACTGCGGCATGCGAGCCAGCGAATACTCCCCGGCGGAGTAGGAACGGCTGGTGTCACGCTCCAGGTCCAGGTAGCTGGAAAGGGTGCTGAAGAACGCCGCTTCCAGGTCGCAATCCCAGTTCCTCATGATTGCGCTGCTCCCCGTCTACGCCTCAAACACACGCCTGAGAACTGCAGCCAGACCTTCGGGAGTCATGGGCTTCATAAGGTACTCACGAATCCCGATTTCCCTCGCCCGGACCTCGTCCACCATCTCGCTGTACCCGGTAGTGAGAATGATGGGGATGTCGGGGCGGATGCTCAGAATCTGCTGCGAGAGCTCGAAGCCGGTGAGGTCCGGCATCGTCTGGTCCGTGAGGACCACGTCAAAGGAGGCGGGGTCGTCCTCGAAAAGGCGAAGGGCATCCGTGCCCGAGGCGCAGGCCGTCACCCGGTAGCCGAGCTCCTCGCAGACGAGAGTGCCGAGGTCCACCAAGATCTGCTCGTCGTCGATGAAGAGCACATGCTCGCCCTTGCTGGGGAAGTCATCGAGAGAGCCCGGTCCCCCCCTACCCGTGCTCGGAGCAACCGTGTCGTCGGCAGGCTCTTCGCAGACCGGCAGGTAGACGCGGAACACATGCCGCCCGTCTGGGCAAGGCCTGATCGAGAGCGCGCCACCCATCTCGCCAAGGATGTCCCGAACGACGGCCAGCCCGGGCTGATCCCGCTCGATCTGCGGCGTGACTTGGCGGGAATCCGCGCGGTCACCCGACTCGACCACCGAATGGTGTTCGCCGATGGTGATGCCCGTGTAGGTTCCCTGCCGGACGCCCAGGGCATTGTCGCCATCGACATAGGCTTCGCCGACATGGAACTCCAGGGTGCCCCCGGTCGTGCCCAGTTGGCGCGAGACCACGGTGGCAAGCGTGACAAAGACCTGCAGAATCAGCGTGGCATCCCCGTGGATCATCCCAGGTTCGGGAAAGACGTCGGTCTCCAGCTTCACTGTGGCGGGCAGCACGCTGCGCAGCATCCGCACGGCATCCCCCAAAAGGGGTTCGACGTACTGGGACTCGGGGGAGGGCTCGCCCTCGCCGCAGAAGGTGAGCAGGCGCATAGTCAGACCACAGGCGCGCTGGGCCGAACCGAGTATTCTATCGACGTGCTTCTTGGCGGCTCCGTCCTGCGGCACCTCCCCCAGGGCCATCTGCCCGTAGCCGAGAATCGCTTGCAGGATGTTGTTGAAGTCGTGGGCCAACCCGAGAGCCAGGGAACCAAGGCTCTCCAGCCGCTGGGACTGGCGAAGGGATCGCTGCATGGCCTGCCGTTGCCGTTCGGCGCATTCGTTCTCCAGTCGGGCGGCTTCCAGCTGTCCCCGCAACATGCCCGCCTCTTCCTGAAGGTGTGACGTGGGTGCTGTCGGGCAGCCGATGTCATGCACGAAGCCCTCTCGCGCCAGGACCTTGCCGCTCTCGTCATAGAGGCAGAGCCCCCGCTCCGCAACCCACTTTGCCGTACCGTTCCCAGTGAGCAAGCGGTAGGTCAGTTCGTAGTTCTCCCGCCGCTCCATCGCTCCCCGAATGATGTTCCGCCGCGCCTCCACATCCTCCGGGTGCACGATGCTTCGCTCAAACAAATGCCGATCACGGATGATCCGCCCCGAATCGTACCCCGTCAACTCGGCCGTGCCAGCGCTCAGATACTCGATCCGCCCGGCTTCGCCACCTTCGTAGACGAGCCGGTAGGCCATGCCGGGGAGGTTGTCGGCGAGATGGGCCATCGCGGTCTGGCCCTCCCATGCTGTCCGCTCCGCCTCCTCGGCGATCTTCAGCTTCGCGTGGAGCAAAGAGACTTCGCTCAGGAGTTCCTCGTGGGTCTTGGCTTCGCTCATGTTCGCTTGGTCCCTGCTACTTCCCCGCCGTCACGACTCATGCAACCACCCTACAGAAAGGAACTGTCCTCTTACCATGCGCCGGTACCATAGCACATTCCGCACTGGAGAGAAAGGCCATCGGGCCTCGCCGGGTCGCCGTTGACACCGCGCCCCCATAGGGACCACGCCGAGAGCAAATGGTTGCGTCTCCCTGTCGTTCTGCGAAACCCCGCCCCGCAGCCAGCCTCGACATCCAGAGGGGGAACTGGCAGCACCACGCCATGCCCCTTACGTTATGCGTGGAATCTGGCACTCCGGGCCGTGTGGCGGGGCGGGCAAGCCGAATCGCGAGTCGCCACATGGCCGAACCGTTGGTATCGACGAAACAAGAGGGTTGGACCATGCACACTCGGATCACGTTGTCACTGGGTCTTCTACTCCTCACCAGTCTGGGTGTCCAAGCGGCTGGGGACAAGGAAGCTCCCCGCGCCGAACGGGACGGCGACCGGGAACGGCCCCGCCATGAGCGCGAGCGAGGGGACGCAGCACGTGCCGAACGGGACGGCGACCGGGAACGGCCCCGCCATGAGCGCGAGCGAGGGGACGCAGCACATGCCGAACGGGACGGCGACCGGGAGCGGCCGCAGCGCGAAGGAGACGGGAACGCCGCGCTCCACAACGCACTGCGTGGACGTCGGGGAGCGGAAGCGATCTGGGGCCTGCTGCGTGAGCAGTTCGCGCCAGAGCTGGGCGAGTTGGAGCACCTGGGGCAGAACCGTCCCGATCAGGCGCCGGGATTCGCTCGTCACTTGGTCGATCAAGCGGCCAGCCTTCTGGAGATGCGCGAACACCAGCCCGAGCGTTTCGCCAGGATCATGGCGGCCAGGAAGTTGGACCAGGAGACGCACGAACTGGCGGCGCGCTACCGGCGCGCCGAGGGCAAGGCCGAGCGCGAGAAGTTGGCCAAGAAGCTGGCCGCCGCCCTGGAGCAAGCCTTCGCCGCGCGCCTGGCCATGCAGGAAGAGGAAGTCGCCGAACTGGCCACAGAGCTCAAGAAGCGGCAGCAAGCGCTGGCCGAGAGGCGGCAGAACCGGGCCCGAATCATCACGCAGCGCCTCCACCAACTCACTGGGCAAGCCGAGGAACTAGAGTGGTAGAAGACTACACCAAGAGCCGCTTGCTTACCGGCGATCCCGAGGCCTTCCAGCGCAGCCTGGCAGCCTGGCACGACATTCCCGTGGACATGACCCACTTCGCACCGCCGGAGTGGACGCCGCCGCGCCACCCGACCACCATCGGCGAGTCGCTCTACGTTTCCGGCAGGGGCACCTACGAGAAGCGTTCGTGCAGCACGCTCCATCTGGAGCCCTGCGCAAGGGATGGCTGGTGGATCGACCGGACCGACCATGGGGAGCAACTGCCCATTCAGGTCAGCGTCCGCAACGTGTGGGACACCAAACGCAGCATCGTCCTGCGCGCGGGTTCGGCCCACAACTACCTGCGCATGGTCGAACATATCGTCGCTCTCCGCCTCGGCCTGGGGTTGGACAGCGTCATGGTGCGGACGAACTCCGGCGACCCCCCCCTCTTCGACGAGGGCAGCCTGCCGATCATCGACAAGGTGCAGCGCGCCGGCCTCGTCGAGGATACCGACCGGGAGCTGGTTTTCTGGACGGTGAAGGAGCCAGTCGTGCTCATGGGGCCGCACGGGAGCTTTCTGCTCATGTTGCCCGCCGAGGACGGCGACCGCAAGCTGAGCATCGACTGTGCCGTGGACTTCCCCACCGCCATCGGCCGGCAACGCATTCAGTTCGATGTGTTTCCCGACGCCTTCGCGCACGGGGCCAGAGCCCGCACCAACTGCTCCCGCGTGGAATGGTGGTTCGTACGCACCGCAGGCAAGCTCTTCGCGGACATCCGCAACCTCGGCTACACCCACGATAACATCCTCATCGCCGGGCGCGCCAAGTACGCCAACGAACCCAGACTGCTCCACGAGGGAAAATCCCTCGAAGCCGTCTGGCACCGAGCCACCCTGGATCTTGTCGCGGCCCTGTCGCTGCTGGACACCGGGCGCATCGCCGGGCGGGTGATCTCCTACAAAGCCGGCCATGCCCTGGACGTGCGCCTGACCACGCACCTCTATCTCCAAGACCTTCTCGTCCCAGTGGGGTGACCTCTCGGCAAGTCATGGGCTCTGCGCGTGCCCGCCCTACCCAGGGCCAGGTGACGGAAGCCGGGGAGCGGGTCAGGCTGTGCCAAGGCCCGTGAGAGGCTGGAGGAAGAGGTACATGTCGGCTTGCATGAAGGCGCATTCGGTGATGGTCTCGCCGTAGTCGCGCATGGGGAGCAAGCCGTCAGGGGCGCGGTTGGCAAGAAGATAGTCGACGAGCCGGGCGGCACTTGCCTCGTTCGCCTCGCCACCCAGGCGAGCAAGGACGTTGGCGGTGATGGCGTAGGTCCAGATGTTGCGCTTGGCGGTGGAGGTCTCGTTTCCCTCCCACAGCAACTGGCCATCGGCGGCGATGCAGGTGCGCAGGAAGTCGCTGGCCCGCTGGCAGGCCTGCTCGATGCGCGTGCGGTCCAGACGCGGCGGAATGACGCGGAGAGCATCGAGGCAATTGAGCAGGCACCAGACAACGAGGCTGGTGTAGTTGATGGTGATGTGCCCATAGTCGCGGTAGGGAAAGCAGCCGCTCTCCCACTGGCAGGCGAGGACGTTCTCGATGGCCCGCCGCGCGCCTTCCTGGAAGATGTTGATCCGACGGCCGAACACCTGGTCGAGCGCGGTGTAGGCAAGAGCCATGGTTTCGGCGGCGTGGCTGGCCGCATTGAGCGTGTTGTATGGGCTTCGCTCATGGTGGGGAAAGACGCCGGATGCCGCCGGCCACTCCAGCGAAAGCTGCCAGTGCCCCGCGCGGTCCAGGCAGTCCAGGTAGGTCTTCTTGGGCGGCAGACCGGCAAGAAGGGCATGCCCGAGGCCATGGGCCACGAAGCCCATGGCGATGGCGGAAAGCTCCTCGCGCCCGGTTCCTTCCCAATCCGCCGGAACTTCGTTGTTCTGGATCTCGGGGTAGCCGCCACGGGAGGACTGCCGGGCGGCAAGCCAGTCGAAGCCGAGCTCCGCGGCCCGGCGCCAGTCGGCCCGGTCCTGCGAGACCCCCGCCTGCCAGAGGGCGAGGGCCGCACTGCCTGCGGTCCGGTGATGGTGACTGCCGCCCGCGTGATAGTCCAGGAGCGGGCCGTGGTAGCCCTTTTCGCTCCAGAACGAGCCGAAATACTCTCCCGGCGTCGTGTCCTGGCAGTCGGCCAGGTAGGCTAGGATGCGGCGGCAGGTCTGGGCGAGTGGCGATTGCGGAATCTGGTCTTGCACCGGTCTGTCTCCCATGTCGATGACAGTCTGCCAAACCCTAGCCGCCAAGCATGGCGCTGGCAATCTCTCGCCTGGCAGTTGGCCACCCGTTGCCATCCTCGTTGCCTGCTCCTATAGTACCATTCAGGATGCGTGGCCCCGCACTGCGGCGAGCCGCTCTCCGGGAAGTGACCCGAACCGTCTCTCGGGACGACAGGACTGGACTCTACATTTGAGGGCAAAGCCAGATGGCAGCAAAGCGACCACAGGAACCTCTGGAGCAATCAGAAGCCCAGCAGTTGCGTGCCCAGCGGCGCGAGGAACGCGTGGAGGCAAAGCGCCAGCGGCGGGAACTGGCCCGCATCGAGCGCGACATGCGCGGCCCTGGCCCCCGCTGGGTGCTGCCGGCCGTGATTGGCGGCATTGCGTTGCTGGCCATTTTGGCTTTCGTCGGCTACAAGACGTGGAGCAATGCCGTGATCGATGCGGCCCAGCGGCCGTTCGAGGAGAGTCATGGGCAAGCGGACAAACAGCTCCTGGAGACCTATGCTGCGAGCGATTGGCAGAAGATAACGGAGCTCAAGAAGAAGGCGGAGGCGCGCAACGGTGGCCCCAAAGCCGTGGCGAAGTTGTATCAGGAGGCCGACGAGTTGCTGGTAGAGGCCCTTTCCAAGGCTGGCGAAGCCCAGGCCACGATCGAGCTCTCCCTCACCACTTTCGAGGGGCTTTACAAGCAGGCCGTCGCCCTTGGCATCGGCGAACTTCTGCCGAAATTCTGGACTGGGGTCGAGAGTGCCCGCAAGAGGGCGCTGGCCGATGGCGTGAGCAACGCCGACAGGGCAAAGCATTACAATCGCGGCTCAGCCCTGCTGGGGGAAGTGGAGCATGACTTCTCGCGGATTAGGGAGCTGCGGCAGAACATGGGCAAACTGGCGCAAGCGAGTACGGGCTTCACCCCCGAGCAGCATGCCAAGGCCTTCCCTGAGGAAGCCAAGGCCTATGTCGCACGCTTGGCAATTGCAGAAAAGGCGGTGGCGACGCGCGAGTGGAAGCAAGCGGTCGTGCTGCATGACAAGCTGATCGGCGAGACGCTTGCCATCACCAAGAAGATCCAGCAGGCCAAGGATGCCGCCGCTGCCGCTGCAAGCGTGTTCTGGAAGGCATTGGCGGGGGCCAAGGGCAAGGGGGCACCGAGGGATGCCAAGACTGCCTGGGAGGCGCTTGTTGCCGAGCAGGCCGCCCTGCTCAAGGCCATGGCAGCGTTCGAGTACGCTGCGGTGCAGAGCAGAGCCAAGGTGGGCACGGCCAAGGTGGCCGAGATGCTGAAGCAGATCACGGAGGCCAGGAACACCTTGGCACAGCGTCGGCAAGATGCCGAGGAAGGCTATCTCCAGGCCGCCCAGGACAAGAGCTTCTACGAAGCGAATCTGGCCGAGGATTGGGGAGTGGCCGTTACCAGCTACAAAGCCATGCGCAAAACGGTGACAGACGGGGCGGACATTGTCTCCCAACTGCGCGCCGCTGACGCGCTGAAGACGAACGTCGTCGCGATTGTGGCCCGCAAGAAGACAATGGAGGGAGGGCTGGTTGAGGTGCGGGACAGGTTGGCTGCCCTCCAAGCGAGCCCGTTCTCGAAGCTGGTGACCACGAACCTGCCTGCGGCGGGGGCAGCCATCGCCCGGGTGTCGAGCCAGGCCAAGGAGGCCGTGAATCGCGGCGACATGAAGGTTGCCGTGGCCAAACACGAGCAGTGGACGGCACAGCTTGGGAAGGCGATAGCCAAGGTGAAGGAGATGATGGAAGGCACCGTTGAGTCGGCGCGCGATTGCGCGGCCCGGCGGAAGGCGTTCCAGATGGGCATCGATGCGTTCCGCCCCGCCAAGAAGGCGCGCATCGCGAGCCTGAGCGAGGAGTCGCGCGACCTGGTTGCGAAGAAGAATTTCAAGGATGCCCTGCCTCTCCTGAAGCGGCTGGACGGGTTGGTTCCTGCCCAGCGCTTCACCGTCGACAAGCCAAAGACGGTGTCGGACAACAAGTTTGGCATCATGTGGGCCAGCGACGGCAAGGGCGCTGGTTGCCTGGGTGGCAAGAAAGTGAACTGGCACGAAGCCTACCGCCGCGCGACCGAACTGGATTTCGCGGGCTACGACGACTGGGTCTTGCCGACCGAGGAAGAACTGCGTCTGGCCAGCGAGGTCAGCGTCAAGGAGTACCGGCAGGCGTTCCCCAATTCCCCCATTGACATATACTGGACTGGGGTGCCGGACACGACCAATGTGAACCAGGCGCTTGCGATTGAGCTGAAGGAGGTGACGCCTCCAAAGAGGCGCCGCTCCCAGCCCACACCCGCGCCAAGAGTGGCGGCAGGGACGATCTTGCGACCAAAGAACCAGCCCCATCACGTGCGTGTGATGCGCAAGCCGAAATAGGCAGACCGCTCTGCCGACGATGCCTGACGCCACCCTCGACCTCGGTGGCGTCCGGCTTCTCTGGAGGCCCTGATGCTGGCAATCACGAATGGTATGCTCTGGCCCATGAACTCGCCGCCTGTTCCCGACGGCACCGTGCTGATCGATGGCGGGCGGATTGTCGAGGTGGGGCAGGATCTCCCGATTCCGGCCGCTGCCGATGTCCTGGACGCAGCTGGGCGGGTGGTGATGCCAGGGCTGATCGATGCCCACAGCCATCTCGGCATGTGGGAGAGCCTCAACGGCGACGAGGGCGCCGACGGCAACGAGGGCACCCACCCGATCACGCCCCAGATGCGGGCGGTGGATGGCTTCTGTCCGAGTGATATCACCGTGCGCGAGGCGCGGGAAGCGGGCGTGACCTGCGTGGCAATTACCCCCGGCAGCGCAAACGTGATCGGCGGCACGGCGGCAGTCGTGAAAACCGCCGGGCACCGGGTGGACGACATGGTGGTGCGCGACCCCGTCGCCATGAAGTGCGCCTTCGGCAAGAACCCCAAATCCAAGTACGGCGGAGCGGGCAAGGCGCCAGCCACGCGCATGGCCATTGCGGCTCTCATCCGCGAGACCATGGAGAAGGCACGCCGGTACCAGCAGCGGATCGAGGCCGCCAAGGACGCTCCGGACAGCCTGCCGGACTACGATGCCAAACTGGAAGCCTTGCTGCCGGTGCTGCGCCGGCAGATCCCGCTCAAGTGCCATGCCCACCGTGCCGACGACATGTTCACAGCCCTGCGCCTAGCCCGAGAGTTCGATCTGCGGATCACGTTGGATCACGCGACCGACGGCGCGCTGATCGCGGCGGATCTGGCGCGGGAGGGCGTGGCGTGCATCGTCGGCCCCAGCTTCGGGCATCGCAGCAAATACGAGCTTCAGCACAAGAGTTTCCGCACGGCGGGCGTTCTGGCGGCGGCGGGGGTCAAGATCGCGATCACCACGGACGCACCGGTGACGCCGCAGGACTCCCTGCCCATCATGGCCGGGCTGGCGGCCCGCGATGGGCTGCCGGAGGAACAGGCGTTGCTGGCCATCACCCGCTGGCCGGCGGAGATCCTGGGCATCGATGACCGGGTGGGGACGCTGGCAGTCGGGAAGGATGCGGACGTGGTGGTCTTTGACGGGCATCCCCTCCACCTGGGATCCCGGCCCTGGCGCGTCTTCGTCAATGGCCAGGCTGTTCACCAAGAGGAGTAGGCGGACAAGGGTCTGTCTTCGGCCTCCTTGCCCCACGCACATTTACGCGGGGGGCACGGAGTGGTATGTTGGTCGGGCGGGAAGCGAGGCCCCCTTCCCGCCGAGTGCCGGGTGGACCGGCCCAGGTCAGGCTTGGCATTGCCGCGCCTGCCGTTTCCTCGACGGTCCACCATTCAAGGCCCCGCGACGGGCCAATCTGTGAGCTTCCCGGAATCCCCAATGGATCTTGAAAACTGCATCCTCAGCTACCTGGCGGGCAACCATGTGCGCCTGGGCTTGGTTATCCGCACCAACAATGACCGCGCACAAGTGCGAAACGAGGACGGGAAGACCGAGCGGGTCACCGCCAAGACGCTGCTTGCCAACCACGGTCCTACCGCAGACGCGGAAGCCACTGCCCTCCAGCCCATACGCAAACGGATCGGCGAGATCCTCGAGGATCTGGACCTGGAACTGCTCTGGGAAACGCTCCTCGATGGCGAGCCGGGAACCGAATACTCCCTGGCCGACATGGCCGAGGAGTACTTCGGCGATGCCGGCGCCGCCCAAATCGCCGCCTTGGCTGAGGCCCTCCTCGCCGACCCGGTGCACTTCCAGCGCCGCGGCGTTGGGTTCATGCCTCGCGACCGTGAGGAGGCAGCCGAAATCCTTGAACTGAAACGCCAGCGGGCAGAGAAGGCGAAACTGCGCGAGGCAGAACAGGAGTGGGTTGAGCGGGTGCTGCGCCACCGCGGCCCCGGACCCCTCCCGGTCCCCGAGGACTTCGAGCCACTGGTGCAGAAATGCCTTGACCTGCTGCTTCTCGGAGGCAATAACGATCACGTGCCCGCGCTCGCGCTGGCAGGGCCCAAGGATGCCCCTCGGAAGGCGGCGCTGACATTCCTGGAGAAGCTCCAGCGCTTGCCAAAGGGGGCGGACAGGTTCCTTCTGGAGAACGGGATCCACGCCGGCTTCTCGCGGGCCGTGCTGGCCGACGCCGAACAGGTCCCGGCCTACGAGGCCGACGCCCGCCGCCGCGATTTCTCGGATTCTCTGGCCTTCAGCATCGACGACGAGGACACCCGGGAGGTGGATGACGCCATCGGCGTGGTCTGGGATGGCGACGAGACGGTGGTGAGAATCCACATCGCCGATCCCGCCTTCTTCGTTCACAAGGACGATCCGCTGGACCAGGTGGCTGCCGACCGCCCGCTGACCCTCTACCTCCCCACCACCACGGTCACGATGCTGCCCGAACGGATCGGCTGCGAGTTGGCCAGCCTGCAGGCTGGCGAGTTGCGGCCATCGCTGAGCTTCGAGGTCCGCTTCGCGGCCGACGGCAAGCTTGCCGACTGGTCGTTTGCCGCCGCCCAAGTCCGGGTCACGCACCGTCTCACCTACGACGAGGCGGACGAGATGCTGGCCCCCGGTGCCGACCATGAGCTGTCTCCGGCGCTCCGCGCCCTCGTCCCGATCACTGCGCACCTGCGCAAGCAGCGCCTGGCGGCTGGCGGCTTCGAGCTTTCCCGCCCAGAGCTGAAGGTCCATGTGACAGACGACGAGATCGAGGTGAAGCGCATCCCCCCGAACACCCCCAGTCGCGGGGTGGTCAGTGAGTTGATGGTCCTCGCCAATCGGCTGACGGCCGAGTATGCTTTGCGCCATGACATCCCGATCATCTATCGGGTGCAGGATCCGCCAGCGCAAGCTGTCCATTCGCTCGCCGAATACGATCCGGTCGCCTTCATCAACGAGGTCCGCAAGCTGAAACGGACCCGGCTCTCCACCCACCCCCAGGCGCACACCGGGCTGGGGCTGGAGCTGTATACCCAGGTGAGCTCGCCCATTCGCAGGTACGCCGATCTGGTCATTCAACGGCAACTGGCCGCGCATGTGGATGGCCAGCCGTTCCCCTACAGCCAGGAGGAGCTGCTGGAGGTGGTGAGTTCCGTAGACAGCACATCCTACCAGAACCGGGGACTGGAACGCGAGGCGAACCGGCACTGGTTGCTGGAATACGTACGCCGAGAACTGATGGACGAGGTGCTGGTCGCCACGGTAGTGCAAGTGAACGGGCGAGTGATTTTCGCCGAACTGGAGGCGATCAGTGAACGAGGTCTCCTGCACACGCGCCAGCCGGTGAAGATTGGCGACCGGATCAAGGTGCGCGTCAAAGACGTTCGCCCGGAGAAGAGCGAGTTCATTCTGGCGGCGGTCTGAACCGCCGCCCCACAGCACGCGAGGACGTACCATGGCCAAATGTCGCGCTCTTCTCCTTGGCACCGGCGGTTGGGCGGAGTCCCATGCCAAAGCCTACAGACAATGCTCCGAGATCGAACTGGTGGGCATCTGCGGGCACCGCAATCTAGCGCGCCTCGATGCCCTCGCCCGGGAGTATGGCGTCGCCCAGGGCACCGAGGTCGAGGAAATGCTCGACCGGCTGCGCCCCGATGTGCTGGATATTTCCTGTAATCCACACTGCCGGGTTGCCCCCATCGTTGCCGCTTGCGAGCGCCCGTTCGTGCGGTTGGTCAACACCGAAAAACCGATGGCTCTGATCCCGAGCGAAGCGCAGACCATCGCCGAACGCTGCCGGGCGACGGGCACCCTCTTCACCGTCAACCACCAGAAGAAGTACCTCCCGGCCTGGGCCAAGATGCGCCGTCTGATCGCCGACGGCACGCTCGGAAATGTGCGCTTCTTCCGGGCCACCTGCCAGGGAAACGCCCTGGAACAGGGCACGCACGTGGTCGATATGCTGATGCACTTCAACGGCAATGCTCCGCTCGACTGGGTCATGGGCCAGATCGACGACCTGGATGGGCTGAGCAAGGCCGGGGCCTCGGCGCCCGACTCCGCCCTCGCCGAGGTGGCCTTCACCAACGGCGCGCGGGCGCTCCTGGAGATCGGCAATATTGGTCCGGACTACCCGGAGGAGACCAACAAGTGGCACCACTTCGGCATCATGGCGGTCGGTGACCAAGGCATGGCCACAGTCACCCTTAACCGGACACTGGAGGTCGTCCAGTTCGACCAGGGCACCCGCACCGTCGAGCCCTCCAGTTGGGACGAACACTTTGTCGCCGCCATCACCGCCCATCTGGACGATGTCGCCCGCTACGCTGCCGATCCCACCGTGGGGCACAGCTCGGACCTGGACAATTCTCTCCTCTCCTTCCAGGCCCTGATGGGGATCTACGCTTCCGCCCTCAACGGCGGCCGCGTCCAGTTCCCCACCACCTTCGAAGACTGCCTTGTCGAGCGACTGATCGCCCGCGCCGGGGCTTCAAGCTAGCTCTTCTCCGTCCGCTTCAGACATCAACCATCAAGTAGATTGGGGCCAGGAAAATGGCAGATCCGATTCGTGTAGGACTCGCAGGTATTGGTCGCGCCGGCTGGGGCATGCACTGCGGCGAGTTGGCGAAGTACCCCGACCAGTTCCAACTCGTGGCTGCGTGCGACACTGAGCAGAGCCGGCTGGACCTGATGGCCGAGAAGTATGCGTGCGCCACCTATACCGACTTCGCCGAGATGGTGCAGGATCCGGACGTGGATCTGGTATCGGTGGCCACACGCTCCCCGGAACACACGCCGCATGCCATCCTGGCGTTGGCGGCGGGTAAGTACGTGTTCCTGGAAAAGCCCGTGGCCCTCTCCTACGCGCAGGCGCTGGAATTGAAGGCGGTGGCCGACCGGTTCCCCGGCAAGCTCTTCCTGCGGCACAACCGGCGCTTCGAGCCCTGCTTCAACCACATTCAGGAGATCATCGCCTCGGGCAAGATCGGCGAGCCGTACGAGTTCAAGCTGCGGCGGCATGGCTACCAGCGTCGCGACGACTGGCAGACGATCATCGCTTGTGGTGGCGGGCAGTTGAACAACTGGGGGCCGCACATCGTGGACCATGCCCTGCGCTTCCTGGAAGCCCCCGTGGCGGAGATCTGGAGCGACCTCAAGAAGATCGCGGCGGTCGGTGATGCGGAGGATCACCTGAAGGTCGTTCTGCGCGGCGAAAACGGCCGCATCGTGGACCTCGAGATCAGTGGCGGCGTCGCCCTTTCGGAGCCAGTCTACCACATCGCGGGCACCCGGGGCGCGATCCGATCAGTCAACGAGAAGACCATCGAACTGAAGTACCTCGACCCCGAACAGGTGCTCCCTGAAATCGAGGCAAACCCCGCGTCCCCGCCAATCAAGGCTTCCTTTGGCAATGCCGAGCCCCTGCGCTGGATCGAGGAGACCCTGGACACCGCCCCTGCCGAAGGCTGCAACACCGGCTCCATTTACGGCGAGCTTTACAGTGCGATCCGCGAAGGGAAGCCCTACCGTATCACCTTGGCGGAAGGGCTTGAGGTGGTGCGCGTGACCGACGTGGTCAAGGCCAACAGCGAATTCGCTTCCTGACCCGTTCTGCTCGCGGGAACTGCAGGCTCCAGTCGGACGTGTCAGCACGTTGGGCTGGAGCCGCTCCGTTGTTGGGAACGTGATTTTGCTTCGCTCCGACGACGGCCTGCGGCAAAGCTGCCGGTGCGCCCCCCACAACCGCCCCCGAGATTCGGCGATTCTG
>JABGQJ010000719.1 GCA_018648945.1 Victivallales bacterium | reverse complement strand
AACACGACTATAGTCGCGTCGCCCGAGGGGAGAAATGGGATGAGATCGCTGCTTTCGTCTCTCACTTGCCAGGAATATGTGCAATGCCAAATACTGCCTCCGCACCAGTTCGTTACGGGATTGTCGGAACCGGGATGATCGCCCGTTTTCATGCGCAAGCCATTGCTGCGGTTCCCGATGCGAAACTGACGGTCGTCTACGACAAGGTGCCCGAACGAGCCCAGGCTTTCGCCGAGGAGCACGGGGTGGCCTTTGAGAGCGACTTCGATGCCTTTCTGGCCCGGACGGACCTGGATGCGGTGACTGTGACGACCCCGAGCGGCGCGCGGGTGGAGATTGCCGTGCCCGCCGCGCGTGCGGGCAAGCACGTGCTTTGTGAGAAACCCATCGAGGTGACCCCGGCGCGGGCGGACCGGATCATCAATGCCTGCGCTCTCAATGGCGTGGTTTTGGGGTGTGTGTTCCAGGCCCGGACCTGGACCAATGTGAAGCGGATCAAGGCGGCGGTCGATGCCGGTCGCTTCGGGCGGTTGGTCATGGCCAACGTGCAGTTGCCCTGGTACCGCTCGCAGGAATACTACAACAGCGCTGGTTGGCGCGGCACCTGGCGGTTGGACGGCGGCGGCGCCTTGATGAACCAGAGCATCCATATCATTGATTTGCTCGTCCATTTCTGCGGCCGTCCGGCGGCGGCCAGCGCCTTTACCGATGTGCTCTCGCACACCGATATCCAGGTGGAGGACACGGCGGCGGCTGCGGTCCGCTTCGAGAATGGCTGCCTGGCCACGATCAGCGCCACCACCGCCTGCAATCCCGGTTTCACGCGCCGCCTGGAGCTCTGCGGCGAGAATGGTTCGGTCGTGCTTGTCAACGACCGTTTGGAGCGGTGGTCGTTCGTGGACCAGACCGAGGAGGACGACCAGATTCTGGCCGAGGGCCAGCAGGGCGAGGAGGAACTGCGCGGGGGCGCCGGCGACCCCAAGGCGATCAGCTACGAAGGGCATCGTCGGCAGATCATGGACTTGACGGCAGCGATCATTGAGGGGCGCGATCCCATCATCTGTGGTACCGAGGGGCGGCGGGCGGTGGAACTGATCTGCGGCATCTACGAATCCGCGCGCTCGCACCGGCCCTACCTCTTCCCCGAAGACGATGGCCCGATCGCGCGCGTCGCGCCTCCCACGTTGCTGTAGGCTGTTGCTATGACTAACCCCCGTTCCTCTCGCCCTCTGGGCGCACACATGTCTATCGCCGGTGGCTGTTCCAAGGCCATCGAGCAGGCATTGTGGGTGCAGGCTACGGCCTTGCAGATCTTCACGCGCAATCAGAAGCGCTGGGAGAGCAAGCCACTGGCTCAGGCTGAGGCGGATGCGTTCCGCGGCGCATCGGTCGAGCTCGACTATGTCTGCGCGCACGCCGGATACCTCATCAATCTAGCCTCGCCGGACGAGAGCATGCGCGAGCGGTCGCTGGTCGCCTTGCTTGATGAGCTTGACCGGGCGGAGCGGCTGGGTTGCGACTGTCTGGTGCTCCATCCCGGCTCGCCCAAGGATGATGCCTCCACCATTGGCATCGGCCGGGTGGCGAAAGGTCTGCGCGAGGCCCTGAGAGCGACCGCTGGCGCAGAGGTCCGGATTGCTCTGGAGAATACGGCAGGGCAGGGGTCCACCCTCGGTTCGACGTTGCAGGAGCTTGGGGCCATCCTCGACGCCTGCGACCGCGATCCGCGCCTTGCAGTCTGCATCGATACGGCCCATGCCTTTGCCGCCGGCTATGATCTGCGGACGGAAACCGGTCTTGCCGCGCTGCTGCGTGGCATTGAGCAGTTCGTGGGCTGGGAACGGCTCCGCGTGCTGCATCTCAACGACGCGAAGAACCGCTGTGGCAGCCGGGCCGACCGGCATGAGCACATCGGCCAGGGGCAGATCGGCGAGGACGGTTTCCGCCGACTGCTGACCGCCCCCGAGTTGCGGCATGTGCCCGGTATCATCGAGACACCGAAGGACGGCAAGAGCCTGGCTGAAGACGTGACGAATCTGGCCACGCTGCGGCGGCTGAGTGGCGGCGGAGAGGGAAAGGTAGCCACGAAACCCACGAAACGCACGAAATAGGGGAGGATGCTTGCCGGACGGTGCTCGGCGTCTACTCGACGGGGACCGTGTTCTGCCAGACCGGAAAGGTGGCCCGCCGTACGAGCCCGTCTATGCTGTCCATGTCGTTCATCGCCCATCCCGCACTGGTCCCGCATGTTAGCGTGAGCTTCGCGGTCGGTGGGCACCTTCTGAGGAGCGAGTGGGCGGGTTAGATCTGCTTGACGGTGCCGTCCTTGGCGGAGGCGTATGCCTGTTCGGCGAGGCGCATGATGTGGAGGGCATTGGCCCCGTTATTCAGCACCGGAGGCTGGCCGGCGAGGATGCAGTCGGCAAAGGCGGCGCATTCGGCGGTGTAGGGGTTGATCGGCTCGAAGGGGAGGGGCTGGAAGGTGCGTTCCACGTCCTTGTTCTGAGCGGCGTCGTAACCGCCGGTGCCGAGGCCGGAGATGATCTCTACGGTGCCGCCGGTGCTTTGCCCGATGGTGCCTTCGGCAAGGATGCTGCCCTGGCTGCCGTAGATCTCAAGGCGCGTGCGGCTGGACTCGTCGGGTACGCAGAAGAAGGTGTCGACCGTGGCGTGACAGCCGGGCGCAAACTGGAGCAAGGTGGTGGCGGCGTCTTCGCTGCGGTAGTCCTGCACCAGGTTGCCGGTGAGGGCGACGATCTTGGCGATGGGGCCCGCGAAGTATTCGAGCAGGTCGTAAAGGTGGGTGGCGAGGTCGATCAACGAGCCGCCGCCACCACTGGCCGGATCCTGGCGCCAGGCGCCGGGGATGGGCGGGTACCAGCATGACAGCTGGGCGCGCATGTAGACGATCGTGCCGATCTGGCCTGCCTCGATGGCTTGGCGGATGGCTTGGTGCGCGCCGTGGAACTTCATCATGTAGCCTTCCTGAAGGAAGACCCCGGCAGCACTGCAGGCGGCCACTGCCTCGTGGGTTTCGGCCAGGCTGAGAGTCAGGGGCTTCTCGCAGAGCACGTGTTTGCCAGCGGTTGCGCAGGCCTTGATCTGGGCGAGGTGCATGGACACTGGGCTGGCGATATAGACCGCCTGAAGTTCCGGATCGCTGAGCAGTTCCTCGACCGTGGTGCAGGCCCGAGGCACGCCGAATTCGGCGGCGATTTCCTCGATGCCCACTGGGTCCATGACTGCGGCAAGCTCGATATTGTCCGCCTGCAACATGCCTGGAATAGTCTTGCGGCGGGCAATGCCGCCTGCGCCGATCACGCCGAATTTCACCTTGCTCATCGTTTCTCCTTTTGCTTGCCCAGGGGGACCAGCGGCAAGCGGTTGTTTTCCTCGTAGATCTCGGGAATCTGGCTCCGCGCATCGACTGCGGCGGTCCAGCCCGGACCAGATGGTCGCGGCAGACGGCAGACAATCACGTGGCGTTTGGGCAGGAGGTCGGTCGGGGCGGCAAGCCCGGGCACGGGCATGGTGGCCACGGTCTTGCCCGCCGCGTCGTGGATGGTCAGCTGGCTGGCAGGACTGGCGGCGGCGCCGATGTTGTGGACCCCGATGCGAGCTTCGGTCGCAGTCAGCTTGAGGTCTAGCGGACTCAGCGCGAGGTCGGCGCGGGCAAGGAGTGGGTCGAGGCGTTCCTGCAGTTTCACCTCCAGAACCACCACTTGGCGCGAGGGCAGGGCGACCGACAGCGTGCGGGCCCGGGCGAGGTCATGGAGCGCGGCTTGGCCATCGCCGATCCGTACCTGGTAGCGGCCATGCCTCAGCCGCCAGAAGCGCGCCCTCCCCCGGAGTTCGCGGTCGGTGAAGTTGTACAGCAGCACGCGCAGGCTTTCCTCCGTGGCCTGCTGTACGAAGGCTGCGTAGTCCGTGCCGAATCCCTCCCAGCTCACGGCATGGGTGTGCACGTACCTGTTGCGGGTGGCG
>JABGQJ010000718.1 GCA_018648945.1 Victivallales bacterium | reverse complement strand
CCCCTTCGGGATGCCGGTGATGACCGTGTGCAGAACCGGCGCGCCCTCTTCGCCCGTCTTGCGGTCCGTGAACACGCGCGGGCTCTGCAGCACGACACCGCCGGACCACTTCTTCTTGGCACCCTTGTCCGTGCTCCACAGATTCCACTTCGTATCGGTGTGCTCGTTCACCTGCCACGCATCCTTGGGGGTGGTCCAGTCCTCCGCCTCGAAGCGAATCGATTGGGCCAGCACGGGCAGCAATCCCAGCATCCCGGCGAGCAACGTCCACAGACTCTTACGCATCAAGCCTATCTCCTGGCGACATGTGTTGGCAGCGAGCCCATACGGTACCAGCCACACCCACCATTGCCAGAGCATCTGGTCGCGTGAACCAAGATCAATGGTATGGTAGAATTCTCGCTGAGCAGATCCATGCCCCACCTTCTGCAAGGAGTCCGAGGATGTTGCGCCTACTTGCCCTTTTCGTTGGTCTGTCGATGGTTGCCGCTGGCGCGCCGACGGTGGTTCGGGTCGCGCCGAATGGGGATGACAAGGCGGATGGCGTGCGTGCTCCGGTTGCCACCTTGGCGCGGGCGCGGGATGCAGTGCGGGCATTGCGCCAGGCGGGGGAGCTTCCCGAAGGGGCGGAGATCGTGGTCGCGCCCGGCAACTACGACCTGCTGGAGCCCGTGGTCTTTGGCCCGGAGGATGCGGGGACCAAGGCGGCGCCGTTGGTGGTGCGCGCAGCAGGCAAGGAGAAGCCGGTCCTGCGCGGTGGTCCCACGCTGCGCGATTTCTCGCCCTACCAGGGCAAGATCCAGAAATGCGACCTGAAGGCCTTGGGGCTGGAAGGGCGCGCCTTCAACCAGCTCTTCTTCCGGGGGCAACGCATGCCCTTGGCGCGCACACCCAATCTCGACCCCGAAGACGTCCACGGCGGCATCTGGGCGCACGCGCTGGGTGGCGACAACAGCAAGCCCAAGCGCGCCTTCCGTTACGGCGAAGACATCGACCCAACCAACTGGCAGCACCCCGAGGACGCAAGCGTTGGCATCTTCTGCCGGTACGACTGGCGCTGGAACTGGAAGCGGGTCAAGAGCGTGGACCTGAAGCGCAAGATGATCGAGTTCACCAGCGATACCACCTACGAGGTCTACATCGGCGACCGCTACTTCGTGAAAGGCGTGTTTGAGGAGCTGGATGACCCTGGCGAATGGTATCTGGACCGGCGCACCTGGACCGTCTACTTCTGGCCCCCGCAGCCGATCCGTCAAGGGGATGTGAGCGTGGCCGTTTCGCCGTCGCTGATTCGGTTGGAGAAGACGGCCTTCGTTACCGTGCGTGGTTTTGTTCTCGAAGGCTGCACGAGCACCGGCGTGGGCTTCGCCGGTGCCACGGACTGCCGGGTCGAGGCGTGTGAGATCCGCGGCACGGGCGCCTGGGGCGCACGCATGGATGGCGGCCAGCGCAACACCGTCTTTGGCTGCGATGTGCACCATGTGGGGCAGGGCGGCATCCACCTCGAGGGCGGCGACCGCAAGACCCTGGCGCGCGGTGACAACAGGGCCGAGAACAACGTGATCCACCACAACGGCGTGTTCCAGAAGACCTACAACACGGGCATCAACCTCACCGGCGTCGGCAACTTCGCCACCCACAATCTGGTGTACGACACCCCGCACGCGGGCCTGGTCCTCAGTGGCAACGACAACCTGCTGGAATACAACACCATCCACCATACGAACCTGCAGTCCACGGATACGGGCGGCGTCTACTCCTGCCCCCGCGACTGGACGGCCCGAGGCAACACGATCCGCTATAACATCTGGCACGATATCGGTGGCTTCGGCAAGCGCAGTTCCTGGGTTCCCGTGCAGAACGGCCTCGTCCACTTTGAGTACCCCCATTTCACCTGGGCGATCTACATGGACGACCCCACCAGCGGCAACACCATCTTCGGCAATATCCTCTACCGCGTGCCGATCAGCGGCATGCACAACCACGGGGGCCGGGACAATGCGTTCGACAACAACATCATCGTGGACTGCCCCGCCTTCCAAGCTGGGCGGCTCGCACCCAACTGGAGCAACTGGCCTCGCATCAAGAAGCTGCTGCACGACTACACCAAGCCCGGCTCCCCCTACTTGGACCATTACCCGAGGCTCCGCGAGTACCGGGACGAGCGTCCCGAAGCCATGACCGGCCTCAGCTTCCGCCGCAACATCGTCTACTACACCAAGGATGGCACGGCCTGGTTGCGCAAGCACCGCAGTTGGGGCGACCGCATGCTGCTCTACACCTACCGCATCGACCAGCAGGACATGGCCACCAATACGTTCGACCAGAACCTCGTCTATTGCGAGCCGGGGCTTGAGCCCTTCGTGAAGCTCACGGCGATCCCGGAGAAGGCCCAAGAGCTGAGCTGGGAGGAATGGCAGAAGACCGGAGCGGACAAGGGCAGCCAGCTGGGTGACCCCCGGTTCGTGGACGCTGCCAATCTCGACTTCCGGCTCAAGCCCAACTCCCCGGCCCTCAAGCTGGGTTTCCAGCCGATTCCGGTGGCCAAGATCGGTCCCTATGCCGATGCGCAGCGCGCCTCCTGGCCGGTGGTCGAACAATCGACTGCGGCGGGCAAGGTCAAGCCGACTGTCCGTGCCTACGACCTCTACCCCCAGATCAAGGCCCAGCGCCTCGCCGTGCGCGGTGGCCTCCCCCGCACGATGGCCAAACTGAAGGCCGGAGAGAAGGTGCGCATCGTCTATTTTGGCGGCGGCATCCATGGCTCCACTGGGTGGCGCAAGCTCTATCTGGATAGTCTCCGCAAGACCTATCCCGAAGCCACTATCGAGGAGATCCACGCGGGCATCTGCGACTGTGTGCGGGGCTCCGGGTACAATCACTGGCGTTACGAACACGATGTGTTGGCAAAGCAGCCCGATCTCGTCCTGGTGGACTTCGGCTCCGACGACCACGTCACGACTCCGCCCGCCATCCAGTGCGCCATCGAGGGAGTGATCCGCAAGACGCGCCGGGCCAATCCCGCGCCCGAACTGCTCTTCTTCCATGCCTTCCGCGCGGGCTTCGAGAAGGCCTATGCCACGGGCAAGTGCCCCACCGCCATCACTGCCTACGAGCTGCTCGCCGACCACTATGGCATCCCGTCCGTGAACGCGGGCTACGACATTGCCCAGGAAGTCCGGGCGGGCACGCTCGTGGTCAAGGGCGACAAAAAGGCGTTCTCTGCCGACGGCACCCGCCCCAGCGCCCTGGCCAATCAGTGCTACGCCGCCACGCTGGCCGCCGCCTTCACGGAACTCGCCACGGCGAAGGCAGCCGAACCTGCGGCTCTGCCCGAGCCGTTGGCCCCTGACCACCTCGAACACGCCCACGAGATCTCCGCCACCAAGGACATGCTCAGTGGCGAATGGACTCGCCGTGGCCCCGAAGATCCCCTCATGGCCCGTTACGCCCGCCACTTCGACGAGCTCTGGGTGACCCGGCAGCCCGGTGCCAAACTCACTTACTCGTTCACTGGCACCGGTACCGGTCTCGCCCTCCTCGTTGGCCCCGACATCGGGCGCTACCGTGTCTCAGTGGATGGCAAGGAGCGCTCCACCCAGTCCCGCGTCGATCGCTGGTGCTACTACCATCGCCTCAGCGCGGGCAGCGTCGCCAGCAACCTGCCGTTTGGGAAGCACACCGTCCAGATCGAGCTCCTCCCCGATCCCCCCAATCGCGACGACCCCATCGCCGAGGCCAAGCGCCTGGACAAGTACAAGGCCGAGGATTTCCAGGGCGTCGCCCTCATGATCGGCAAGATCCGCGTCGTTACCCCGCCGGGGGAGTAGGCCCGGGGGCCGTTGAGCGGCGACCGGTTCCAAAGCAGCCCGTGGGGTGTTCGTGACGCGGTGCTCCCCTGTCACTCCTATGGAGTTTGGTGGCTCGGCTGAACGGAAACCCCGGGTTCGCACCTGGACCCCGGGTTCGCACCCGGGGCTGTAG
>JABGQJ010000717.1 GCA_018648945.1 Victivallales bacterium | reverse complement strand
CCACCTATCTGCGGGATTCGCTCAAGATGCTGGCGTTCAACCAGACTCCCGAGGGATATGTCCATGCCTCGCCATACCCCGAGCGGAGCGTGCCACCGCCATCGGGCGACTATGGGCCCTTCCCTTCGGACGAGTTCGCGGCCTGGCTCGTGCCGGTGGCCTGGGAGCATCTGCTCTATACCGGTGACACCCAGACACTGCGGGAGATCTGGCCTGCGATCGAGCGGCTGCTGAGCTATCTGGAAGCCCATATGGGGCAGAATGGCTTGTTCCTGCAACGGGCAGAGACCTCCAAGCATGCGGGGAATCTCAACCCCGGTGACGTGCGGACTCGAGCCTATATGAACATCCTGCTGTGGGGCACGTTCACCGACGTGGCCCGGATCGCGGATCACCTGGCCCTGGCACCGGCGGCAACCAAGGCGCGCCGGGCCGCGGCTGCCATCAAGCACGAGTTGTACGCCCAGCTCTGGGACGAGACGAATGGCTACTTCAGGGAGGCGTTGGAGACTCCCGGATTCGGACCCGAGGCGAACGCCTTGGCGCTGTCGATGGGGTTGGTAACTCAGGAACAGGCCTTGCGCATGGCGCCGCACTTCCGGAAGGTCGGCCATGGTAAGTTCCAGAGCCTGGTGAGTCGCGGCAGGTTCACCTACCGCTTCGCGCAGTCCGCGCTTCAAACGTTGTTCGATCACAATTGGCTGCGGCTTCTGGATCCCGGCTGGCAAGGCGCGTGGACCACGACCGAGTGCATGGGCATGCTCACCAAGGGTTGGGGCGACGAGTCGCACCCCGATACGGCAATTGCCGGGCATTTCTCCGCCTTCCTCTTGGGAGTACGCCCCACGGCACCGGGATATGTGCGCTTCGTGGTCGAACCCCAACCAACCCGTGAAGTGCGCTGGGCCAAGGGGATCGTGCCAACCCCCCATGGCCCGATCCGGGTGGAATGGCAGTGCGAGGACAACGCGTTCCAGCTCTCCGTTCGGGTGCCGCCGGGCACAACTGCCGACGTGCGCCTGCCGTCCGCCGGGCGGGTGCTGGTCGATGGCCGGGAGGGAACGCTCGAAGGCCTTCCCGAGGGCCTCTACAAGATTGAGATGCAGGATGTCTCTCCCGATGCATGGGCCGACCCCACGACTGCCGCAGGAACCAGCCTGGGGTCGGGGCAGCGGGTGAAGGCATCTAGCTCGCACGAAGCGGGAGGCTTCGGGGCCGCCTACCTGCTGGCACCCCGTGGGGAGGCAGCCAAGAAGGGCTACAGTTCCGGCCCGCATGCGACTGCGGAAGTCGAGGAGTGGCTGGAGGTGGACCTGGGCGAAGCCAAGGAGCTTGCGAGGATTGTGCTGGAGCCCCGTAGGGACACCCCAGCCGCATCCGGGGGTTTGGCGGGGTTCCCACGGACCTTCCAGGTCGAACTCGCCACAGAGCCGGGCAACTACCAGACTGCGGCGACGTTCACGGACTTCCCCGCCCCGAGCAACGCGGGGGTAACGGTGGACCTCTACACCGTGATTGGCTACCCCTCTGCCCACTACATCCGGGTCGCAGCTACGCGCCTTGGCGAGCCCGCACGCGACGAAGCCGGCGTCTACCGCCTGCAACTGCGCCGTTTGCGCGTCGAGTACCCCTGATCCCCCACTTCGGAGTGCCCGCCGCAGCGATCCTGCAACGCCTGGGAGCGCCTGGGAACGCCGCTCTCCCGAGCGGCCCCCTCCGCCCGAGGCGGGTCATCACGTACTGCTTACCCCGCTATCTCACCCGTAGGACCTCTTGCTGGAACACCAGCCCCAGCTCACCCCACTGAGCGTGATCGGCGCTGGTATTGTCCGCCGGACCGCAGTCCACCGTGAGCCGGAGTGTTACCCGTCGGCCAGCAAAGGTCGAGAGGTCCACCTCAGCAGGTTCCCATTTGAGCGCCTTGTGATGTCGCTCGAACACGGTCTGCGCCGGTTCCCCTTCCGGGGTCACCTGGACGCTGAAGACCACGCCATCGGAGGCATCCATGCCGTCCCGCAGCCCTGTGAACGTGCGCAATCGCACCGGCTCTTTCGGTAGCTTCACCGGAATCTCGGCGAACACATAGCCTGCCACGCGCCTGCCGTAGGGCGGGTGCATGAACAGCGCCTTGCGCTTCACACCTCCGCACGAGGCATCGTTTACACTCACGCTGCCGTCGTAGTAATCCGACAGACCGGTGACCTCCTTCCCGCCCCGCGAGCACGAGCCCTTCCCCCATGCCACATCCGCCCCGAGCAGATCCCGGAACACGCGCGGCGTGATCTCCGCCTGGATCTGCAACGAGGCCCGGACCGTCACATCACCCGCTTCGGCCGTCACGTCCAGTTTTGCCTTCCCGGTCTTCCATGGCAGTTGCCAGGGGACATCGACTGTAGCACTGCCCATACCAGGAACAGTGACCTCTTGCTTGTGTTGTTCGATCTTGCCCTTGTCGGGGGCGAAGGAGAGGAGGACAGCCTGGGCTCTCTTCAACCGATTGTCCAGGACGACCCGGACATGTCCGGGGGCTCCCGGACCGTAGTCCCGTGGGGTGGTCTCGACGCGCAGCGCAAGGGGCGCCATGCTCAGGTAATCCAGCCAGCAGGTCCTGTTCCCATCTCGTAGTTCCAGCCAGACGAGTTGGTCAACGGGAAGGTCGGTGGGAACGCCAACAGTACAGATTCCCGCCTCGTCCCGCACTGCTTCTTCCTGCCGAGTCCCGTTCGCACTATGCCATTGGGCTAGGAAGTCGGTAGCGACACGCACGCGGACATGCTGCCCGGCTACAGCAAGCGATGGGGAAACGACAGATTCGTCGGGACCTTTGCTGCCTTCGCCAGGCACGATGCGGTACTTGAAGGGCGCGTCCTTTCCGCGCAGAAGGTAGCACAGGCCCCGGCTCCAGCGTACTGGCACTTGATCGCCCAGCGTGCCGTCCTCCGCTACCGCTCGAACTGCAAACGGACGGTCTGTGCAATCGACAAGCCGGGGAGCGAAGCCGAATGCGCCGAACTCGCGCGCGGGGATCAGCTCCCAGCCATCGCCTTCGCGCTTCAGCACGCCGGCACCATCGGTGGCCAATTCAGCGGTGCGCAGGAAGCCATCGGCGCTGGCCAGGTAGTGGGAATCCGGCCCGTGCGACAGGTCCGCGCTCCGTCGCGGCACCGACTTCCCACGCCGCACCGGCACGGCATTCAGCAAAGCGTGCATGCTGCGGACACGCCCGCCATTCGCATAGCCCACGAACCCCCAAGGCGGGAGCTGGCGGTCGAAGCCTGGTGCGGGGATCGCGTTCCATGGCTTGTCGCTGCCATTGACGTAGACCACAGTTCCTCCCTCGTATTGCACGCACACGCGCCCCTCGGCCATGGCACCACTGGCCAGGGCCTGGCTGGTCGTCTTCCCGTCCCCATAGTAGATGCGTTTCACCTTCTTCATGACGTAGTGCTGCTGGAGCGGCTGGAGCAAGTAGTACATCCGCATCATGTCCGCCTCGCCGGCCTCCAGGAAGCCGATGTGCCCGTAGGCCAACGTGGTGGCGATGAACTGGCGGTAGTTGCGCAACTTGCTGCCGCGATAGAACATGCCCGGTGAGCCCATGCCTGCATCCATCTGCAGCGGATGCATCTTAAGCAGGTCAAAGTCCACGAACAGCGGCTCGCGTGGCGGATCGGGCGAGACTAGCTGCGCGTAGTTGCCGTCGGTCAGCCCGGCGTACCACCAGTGGTTGCGACCTTCGGAATAGACGGGGCCCTTGTGGGCGAACTTCTCGTTGTAGAGCAGTCGCCCGAAGCACTCGAAGGTCCGGCGGAACGTACCCGCGCCCGGCACCCGGGCATCGTAGTCCACGCGCTGGAAGGGGGTGACGGCGGTGTGCACATCGCAATAGCTGTGGTTCTCGCCGAATTTGGCCTGGATCTGCGGGGCAAGGAGAGCCTGCATCTGGACGGAGATCATGGGCTTGGGCGCGTAGCAACGGGTCCA
>JABGQJ010000716.1 GCA_018648945.1 Victivallales bacterium | reverse complement strand
GAGTGGTATGCTGGTGAAGACGGCAAGTTGGGGCTCTTGCCAACCGGAGACCGGATGGGAGTACTCGCCGTCTTCCAGTCCAAGCAACCCCTGCTGATCGGCAACGATGCCAACCGCAAGCCCGGCCGAGCCGACCTGGAGTTTGAGGAGATCCGCCTCTACAACCGCGCGCTCACAGTGGGAGAGCTCCGGGAGGTCGCGGGGAAGTAGGGGGAATGGACGCCATGGACAGAATGGACTGGGCGCGCGAAGGGCGGGGCAGAATGCCGCCACATTCCACGGGTTGGCACCCGTGGCTACTGG
Organism: Victivallales bacterium; assembly: GCA_018648945.1. The sequence continues at coordinate 3,688 of JABGQJ010000716.1, read as the reverse complement.
ATGTCGCCGCCCTGCGGGGGCTCGGGTTACTTCATGCAAGGGGACGCAGCGTCAGTCGGTGTAGCCTGGGATGGCGGTGTTGGCCCAGGGGTGGTCTTGGATGAGCAGGCCCGAATCGGGATCGGCGGGGATGTCCATCTTGGGGAAGACCTTCCAGGTGTCGCCCTCGATCCCGGCGGTTTCGCCGCCTTCACGGAGGTGGGCGAAGAGCCGCTCGCGCATGGTCTTGACCTCGCCCTTGCGGAAGGGGAGTCCGGCCTGGTTCCGCGTCTCGCGGGGATCGCTGACGCGGTCGAAGAGGAACTCCTGGTTGTCTGGGGCGCTGTAGATGTACTTCCAGGAGCTGGTGGCGGCGAGATAGGTGGAGCCGGAGGCGCGCTGTTCGGGGGGCTTCCTGGAGAACACGGAGTGCTGCCCAAAGACGATGTCGCGGTCATCGCTGCCACTGGCGAGGGCGGCCAGATCGACGCCGTCGACGGCGTGGTCGCTGATCGTCTCCCCGGTCGCACCCAGAATGGTGGGAGCGATATCGACCAGACTGGCCGGGGATTCGCAGACGGTGCCGCCGTCGATCCGACCGGGTTGGCTGACGAGCATGGGGATGCGGGCGCAGGAGTCGTGGAACGAGCGCTTGCCGAAGCAGTTGTAGTCGCCCAGGTGCTCGCCGTGGTCGGAGGTGTGGATGATGAGGGTGTTCTCCAACTGGCCGGTTTCCTCCAGGGCGGTGAGAATCTTGCCAACCTGGAAATCGACGAAGGAGATGGCCGCGTAGTAGTAGGCTTTCATACAGCGGAGCAGATTCTGATCAATGCCCTGATCGCGGTACTTGTAGCGATTCTGGTGGCGGTTGATGTAGGTGTGCAACGCCTCGAAGTCCGGCGGCACATTGGGCAGGGGCATGAGGGGAGCGCGGTAGAGCTTGTGCCAGGGATTGGGCGGGGCGAAGGGGGGATGGGGATGGACGTAGCTGGAGAAGAGGAACCAGGGCTCGTCGGACGCGGCCTGCTCGCGCACGAACTTGACGGAGCGGTCGCCGATCCAGTTGGTCGGGTGGAGCTCGGCCGGGATCTGGGAGGGCTGGGGTACGTAGTACATCTCGCCGCGGATGCCGTGGGGATCGCAGACGTGGGCGAAGCCCTGCTCATGCAGCCAGCTCAGGTAGTCGTCCCGGTCGGGCTTGCCAACCATCTCCTCCTGTCGTTCGCGGGTCTGGAAGCCACGCATGCCCTGGGAATCGGGGGAGAAGTGGCATTTGCCGATGCCATGGGTGCGGTAGCCGGAGCGGGTTAGCGCGCCCATGAAGGACTCGCGCTCATCCATGGGCATGGGGCTGTTCTCGTAGCAGCCGGTATGCAGCGGATACTGCCCATAGATCATGGAGCAACGGGCGGAGACACAGACCGGGGACGGGCTGAAGGCATTGGTGAAGGCCACGCCGCGCTCGCACAACCGGTCGAGATTGGGCGTGCGAATCACGGGATTGCCAAGGGCACGGATGGTGTCGCCGCGTTGCTGGTCGGTAAAGAGGAGAAGGACGTTTGGGCGGTCGCTCATGGGGTTCTCCGAATCTTAGTGGCCACCAATGGGGTGCTTGTGGCGGCGGGGAAGGTGGACGGACTGGCGGGTGATGAGGTCGAGCATGGTGCCCTGCAGACGACATTTGAGGCCCTGCTGGTCGGGCCGGTCATAGAGGCTGACCGTCTCGTCCGGATCTTCGGCGAGATCGAAGAGCAGGCCGTGCCCATCCTCGAAGCGGGTGAGACGGGCCTCGGGCGTCATCACAGAGCGGGCGCGGAAAGGGCCATACTCGTCGCCGTAGCTGCCGTAGCTCTCGACCAGCGCCGCATCGGGGCGATCAAGGGTCTCGCCGACACTCAGGGGCAGCAGGCTCTCGCCCTCGATGGGCACGGCGCAGGGGACGCCGGCCAGGGCGAGGACGGTGGGGAAGACATCGAGGTTGGTGACGATCTGCCCGACCACCCTCCCCCCCAGCTGGCCGGGAACGGTGAGGATCATGGGAACGCGGCAGCAGGCGTCGAAGTGCCAGGCCCCCTTGGTGGGGAGGCCGTGGTCCCCCATCATGTCGCCATGGTCGGAGAAAAAGAGGATGGCGGTATCATCCGCAAGGCCAGCTTCATCGAGATAGGCGAGCAGGCGCCCCACCTGCTCGTCCAGAAAGGCCAGGGAGGCCAGGTAGTGCTGGCGCAGGTCGATCCACTGGGCGTCGGTCAGATCGGCGTGGTTGCCAACGAAGCGGTTGGCGCGCAGGCGATGGACGACGCCGAGGACGCCCGCATCCTCGGTGCGGATGGGGGCCGGGATCCGCTCGCGGTCGATCAGCTCGACAAAACGGGCGGGGGGATCGTAGGGATCATGGGGATCCACGAAGGACATCTTGAGAAAGAAGGGGCGGGCGGGATCGCGCTCGTGGATCATGGCGATGGCGCGGTCACCCACCCAACGGGTCTGGCAGGCACGCTCGGGGATGGGGGAGACATACGGGCGACTGGCACCGCCGCCAACGGCGAGCTTGGCCCGAGCAGCGATCGCTTCCTGGCGCAGATTGCGCCCATCCGGGCCATAGGAGACGAGATGCGGCATGGGCCAGACGGTGGCCAGGGCGGCTTCGGCACAGTCTGGGTGCTCGCGCTCCACCCAGTCCAGCCAGTCGCCGGCCCGGATGTCCTCGGTGGTCTCGGCCCGGTCGAAGCCGTACTTCCGGACATCGTTGTAGGCGCCCCGCGAGTGACATTCGAGGTGGTACTTGCCCACGCCGAAGGTCTGCACCCCGGCGTGCTGGAGCAGACCGGGGAAGGTCGGGACATCGGTGCCCAGTTCCCAGCCGTTGTAGAAGACCCCGTGGTGCTGGGCACTGCGCCCGGTGATAGTGGAAGCGCGCGCGGGCATGCACACCGGGTGGTTGGAAAAGGCATTCGCGAACCGCACGCCGCGTCGGGCCAGCGCGTCGAGATTGGGAGTGTGGGCCGCCTCGCAGCCATAGCACCCCACCCATTTGGCGCTCAGCTGGTCCGCTTCGATGGTGATGACATTCATATTCGCTCCGCCAGACGGGTCCATGTGCAAGACGCATGGTACACGCCGAGCAAGATGGTGGCAAGTGGGGCAGCAGACGAATCGCGCCAGATCCCAGGGGAGAATGCAGAATCCCGCCAGAAGCGGGACGGGTGCGAAGCTGGCCCCGCGCGGGGTTCTGCGCCGCCCAGATCCTGCCAACCGCAAACCCCTGCGTCGGTGCGCGAGCAGCGGTGGTCACCTTGCGGAGCGGTACTCCGCTTCGCAAGGCTCCACCGAGGGGTCCGGGGAGACGCGTCTCCCCGGTGTCTCCTTTGTACTTACCCATAGCTATGGGTGGCATAATAAGCACCACTTATGACTTGACCATACCCCATCCGGGCCTATGTTGGCCATATCGGACACTTTTGGCCTTTCACAGCCCCTCCAAGCGGGTTTCTGCGGGAGCCAGCGAGTTGACCGTTCCCTCTCCGCCACCGCGTTTGGCGGGGCGGAGGTGGATGGTGACACAGGCGAAGGCGAACGGACAGGCAACAGGGGATCGCACGATGGGACGGAAGAACGGCGGGCTTGACGTGGGGGGGATATACCAGAAGGAGAAGGGCGGCAACTACTTCTTCCGCTACCAGATCAGCGGGGAGCGGAAGGCGGTCAC
>JABGQJ010000715.1 GCA_018648945.1 Victivallales bacterium | reverse complement strand
GCCGTTGCTCGCGCACCATGCGCCCACTGGTCCGATTCGTCCGATCCGACCGATTTGTCCGATGGGACGCCCCGGCACACCCGCAACCAGCGCCAGGCCTTCCCGGAACCCATTCTGCATTCTCACTTCTCACTTCTGCATTCTCCTACGGGGCTGGCTCCCGCCTGGGGTCCACCATCCCATCCAGTCACTCGATTCGCCTCTGAAAAGCGCTCGATTCGGCTTGAAATGGACCGAATCCGGCCCATAGTATGGGTCTGCCTTCACTGGCATCCCTATGCGGGGGTGTAGCTCAATTTGGTTAGAGCGCCGGCCTGTCACGCCGGAGGTTGCGAGTTCGAGTCTCGTCACTCCCGCCACTCCCATTCTCCCCCACCGGCTCCCCAGCCGGCTTTTTTTTGTGCCCGGATTGGGCGCAGCGCCGCCCTGCCGCCGCATCCTCCCCTCTTCTCCCCCCTCCCCATTGGGCATTGGACGTTCTCTGCCTGAGCGCCGCATCCTCTCCACCAAGGTGGCGCGGACATTCCTGTCTGCGCGTCTTGAGCAATGGGCAGACAGAATGTCTGCCCCACTTTGGGTTCCGCGTAAGCAGCCCGCGCCCGTCATCCCTCAGCCCGCGCGGTATCCACGTCGGTCGGGCACGTGTGCTCGACTGCGCCCAACGGTCGCGCCATGCTCTTTCCCCGCCTCGGGGGATCGTGGTGAACTCCCTCCTTCCCCGTCGCCCGCTTCCGGTCTTTCGTTCGTGGTGTTCGTGGGATTTGTGGCTGTGCTGCCTTCCGAGCTCCGCCCCCGAACAGAAAAGCGGCGACACCCGAGGGTGCCGCCGCTCCGGGCCGCGCTAACGCGGCCCTCCAAGTTGTGTGATGCAGATCATAGTGTGTCTCCTTCTACTGGGGCGCGGTCACCGGCTGGCAGGCGTGGGATCAGCGGCTGCCGGGGAGAGGCGCGATGGGGGAAATGGGAGCCGGGTCGACCAGTGGATCGAGTCGGCTTGATCCCAGGTATGTGTCAAACAACCGACGCAGTTGCCTGCGCCCGTCGTACAGACGTTTCTTGACCGTGGTTCGGGGCAGGTCCATCGCTCGGGCAATGGTGACGGTGGATTCGCGACCGAGATAGTACCGACGGAGAATCTCGGCTTTGCCGTGGGGTAAGCGGTCGAGCAAGTGGGTGGCGAGAGCGGCGAGCTCTCGTTGGGCCAGCGCCTCGCATGGCGATGGCAAGTCGTCGCAGATGTCGATCAGTTGGTCCTGTTCGGGGCCTTGTTCGCCACGGCGGACCCGACCACATTGGCTGACCGCAATGCGGCAAAGCCACCCGCGAAACGCCTCGGGGTTGCGCAGGGAGGCAAGGTTGCGGAACGCGGCGATGAAGGTGAGTTGGGCTGCATCCTGGGCGAGATGGTAGTCGCCCAGACGACGGTAGGCGAGATTCAGGATCAGCGAGTGGAAGCCATGGAACAACGCGGCGAACTCATCGGTTCGCCCGCCCCACGGCCGATGTGGCACGGGGGAAGATGGTGAAGACATTCGTGGGATCCTTCCGGCTGTCGAGAACGGCCCGTCGGGGCCGTGCACGGGAACATGCGTGCGGAGTTGGGAGAAAGGGCGTGCATGATGTGGCCTCCTTGGCTTGGGGATGGATTCTCGGGCAGTCTTCGTGATGCCCACGGAACGGTTTCGTCAATATAGAGCCAGTTGGGACAGAGGTGGATACCTGGTGCGTGAGTTTTTTGTTGGGAGGGGGGGGCGGGGGGAGCAGCGAGAAGACCGGACCAGGGATGCTTCGGCTACGGGGGAATGGGAAGGGAAATCGGACGAATCAGTCGGATCAGACGAATCGGACAGGGGGGCATGGGGGCTGCGCTGTCAGGGGTCGCCGCGGCGGAGTTTCTGCACGCGCTTCAGGGCCTCGTAGGCGGCGGTGTTGCCCCGTTGCATGCGATCCTTCAGTTCCTGTTCCAGGCGGTCCCAGCGCTCGTCGCTGGGGGGGGTGTCGTAGTCCCATCCCCGGCCCTTGGGCTTGTATTGCCACTTGATCTCTTGTTTCATCAGGGTGACGCGGATCTCGGTCCGGCCTTCGTCCGTGTCTTCTTTCCAGATGATCTGGCGTCTCATGGTGCGCTCCGGGTGGTGTTGTTGCACATGTCTCGAATATGGCGGGAACCGTCCTCCGGTCAAGTCCTGGCGGCGATGGCGCGGCGGGTACCGCCTACTATGTTAGGGGACAACGGAGGCCCTCCCTTTGGTCAAGTGGCGCGAACCCCAAGCTGATTGCTACGAGTACGGACTGCCCGGCGGGTGGCAGGTGCTGGCTGGGCGCACCGAGGTGGACAACGATGTCCTGAGCATCAAGCTCGCCGCTGCGAACGACTACTGGTTCCACGTGCGCGGCATGCCCGGGAGCCATGTGGTCCTGCGCTGTCCGGACGGCGGCGAACCGGATCGGGCAACTCTCGAAGCGGCGGCGGCCATCGCCGCCTGGCACAGCAAGGCTAGAACTGGCGGCATGGTTGCAGTATCCTGCACCCAAGCGAAACACGTGAGCAAACCCCGTGGTGCCAAGCCTGGCACCGTACATATCCGCAAGGAGAAGGTCCTCAAGGTCAGGCCCGGCCTGCCCGAGGGCCAAGGCTAAGCAAGGAAGATTGATCATGCCCAGCGTAACTCTGAACTTCGCCGTCGTCGGTTGTGGCGCCTTGGCCCGTGGCAAGCACATCCCCAATATCGCTGCCTCCGAGCTCTGCGTGCTGCACACCTGCTGCGATCTCTCCGACGAGGCTCTGGCCGAGTGCCGGGATGTCCATGGGGCGTTGCACCTGAGCAAAGACTGGGACGCCACGCTCCGCAATCCGGAGGTGGAGGCGATTTGCCTGGCCACCACCGAGAAGCTGCGTTTGCCGGTGATCCGGTTGGCCGCCGAGTTGGGCAAGCCGATCTATGTGGAGAAGCCCATGGCCACCGGTCTGGAGGAAGCCTACGAGATCCAGCGGGTGGTCCGGGAATCCGGCATTCCCTTCTGCGTGGGACACAACCGCCGGAACAGCCCGGCGATGATCGATGCCCACCGCATCTTCCGGCAACACATGGCGTCGCCGGTCCCCTGTTCCTGGCGCTGGAACCGCGAGGGAGACGACCGGCCCAAGCTGCCCGAGGACGGGGTTGCCCAGCTCTGTTGTCGGATCAACGACGACTGGTACTCCTGGAAGAGCTGGGTGTTCGACAAGACCCAGGCGCCCCATGGTCCCATGCTCTTCGAGATGACCCACTTCACCGACCTCTGCAACTGGTTCCTGGGCAGCGAGCCGGTGGAAGTCATGTCCATGGAAAGCGGCATGCTGAACCACGCGGTCATCATTCGTTACGCCAATGGCGAGCTGGCCACCATCAGTCTCTGCGCCAGTGGCACGTTCGGCTATCCGAAAGAGCTGTATGAGATCATGGGCAACGGGGCCATGGTCGTGGTCGATCACATGTGCGAGATCCGCACTGCCGGCATCGAGGGCGTGGCTGCACGGACGGCCTATCCTCTGCTCGGCGACCGCCATCCGCAGATCGGGACGGAAGGCGGCATCACTGGCTATCTGGCGAAAAAGGCGGCTGCCTGCGCCGAAGTCGTGCCCACTGGCGATCCCATGGCCCAGTTCGCGGCGGAGCCCGACAAGGGACACGCCCATGCGTTGGACCGCTTCGTGAAGCAGATCGTCGGGGAAGGTCCCGAAGTCTGCGGCGTGGACGACGCTGTCCTTGCCACGCGCGTCGCCTTCGCCGCCATTCGCTCTGCCGCGGAGCACCGCCCGGTATCGCTTGACGAGGTGTAGCAGGTCACGCCTGGCCCCGCAAGGTGCGGTCTGGGAAGGGTTTTCCCCGCTTCCTCTTGACATGAAGGCGGGCGAGCCTAGATTATAGGCCTTTGTCAAAACGACATGTGTACCATTCATATAATCCGTAGAGACCCTGAACCATGAAGACCTTCCTGCCCAAAGTAGGTGAAA
>JABGQJ010000714.1 GCA_018648945.1 Victivallales bacterium | reverse complement strand
CATAGGTAATGCCCTTGCTAGTGATGTACTTCGTAGGCACACCATAGGTGGCCCAATAGCTGGCGGACGGGCACTTCCAGGTCGGCTCGCTGTTCAGGTAGGGGTCCACGCGATCCTGGATGAAGCTCTGCTGGCTGCCGCTTGAGTAGGGCTGCAACCAAGGGAGACGGTCCTCATTGTCACCGGAGTACATGATGGTGGCGAGGCCGAGTTGTTTCAGCTGGCTTGTGCAACTGATCGATCTCGCCTTCTCTCGGGCCTTGCTCAGAGCCGGCAACAGCATCGATGCCAGAATCGCGATGATTGCAATCACAACCAGGAGCTCGATCAGTGTAAAACGACGCATCTTCATTACCAGCCACCTATACCTTGTGTTCTCAGCTCGGCGATCCCCAAACGGGAGCAGGGGACTCGCCACTAAACAGCTATTCTGTCCGGAACAAAAAGCCACCGACCTTACTGCCGCGAACCGGGCGATCAAGCTCCCTATGCCGCTTTCATGAACTTCTTCGCCATCCTGCCGCCTCCTGCGCAAGACCGGGAAGTGAGCTGCACCAAGTTGCCGAACCGGCGATTGGGGCATAGGTTCGCGGCATGGCATACCGTCAGTTCCCCCTCCATTCCTTCGAGGTCCGCATGCTCAGAATCCTTTCCCGACTGCTTGCGGTATCCTGCTTCGCCTGCCTTGTGACTGCCCAGGGACAGCGGCAGATGGAACGGTTGGGGCGTGGTGGGGTGGCCCTCCCTGCACCCAACGGCGGGGTCTTCATCTCCTGGCGCCTGTTGGCGACGGACAGCCCGAGAACCGCGTTCCGGGTGTACCGGGACGGGAGGTCCATCACCCCCGAACCAGTGACCCGGGCGACCAGCCTGGAGGATCCCCAGGGGACGACCGGGTCGTCCTACACGATCCGGGCCGTGGTTGCCGGGGTCGAGCAAGCGCCCTGCCCTGCGATCCGGGTCTGGAACAAGCCATACCTGGACATTCCCCTGACGCCTCCACCGGGCGGCACGTTGCCCGACGGCGTGGCCTACAGCTATGCGCCGAACGATGCGTCGGTGGGCGATCTGGATGGCGACGGAGACTACGAACTGGTCCTCAAGTGGACGGGCCGCGAACGGCAGAGCGGGGAGAAGGGCTGCACGAGCACAACCATCCTGGAAGGGCTGGAGTTCGACGGCACCAGCCTGTGGCGCATCGATCTGGGGCCCAACATCCGGGATGGTGCCCACTACACGCAGTTCATGGTCTACGACCTCGATGGCGACGGACGCGCGGAAGTGGCCTGCAAGACGGCCGATGGCACGGTGGACGGCAAGGGAAAGGCCATCGGGGACAGGGAAGTCGACTACCGCGAGGACAACGGCCAAGTGCTGGACGGGGACGAGTTCCTCACCGTCTTCGATGGCCGATCCGGCGCAGCGCTGGCCACGCGCCCCTACATCCCCCCGCGAGGCGAGATCGAGGAATGGGGCGACGGCTATGGGAACCGGGTGGATCGCTTCCTGGCTTGCATTGCCTATCTCGACGGCAAGAGGCCCAGCTTGGTCATGTGCCGGGGCTACTACTTCGGACGCAATGGCCGACGGGGCCGCACCGTGGTAGCCGCCTGGAACTGGCGGGATGGGGAACTGAGTCCACTGTGGAACTTCGACACCCGCGCTCCCGAGCTGCGGGACTATGTAGGACAAGGCAACCACAATCTGGCAGTCGCCGATGTGGATGGCGACGGCAAGGACGAGATCATGTACGGGGCCTGCGCCATCGACGACGACGGCACCGGGCTCTACACCACCCGGTTTGGGCACGGCGATGCAGGGCATCTCGGCGACCTAGACCCCAGCCATCCCGGCCTGGAATACTTCACGGTGCTGGAGTCGGCGGACGGCAAGACCCGCCCAGGCATGTGCATGCGTGCGGCGGGGACCGGCAAGGTGCTCTGGAGCAAGTACGTCAAAGGTGACGTGGGACGCGGCGTGGCGGCAGACCTCCTGGCTGAATACCCCGGCGCGGAGAGCTGGGGCGGCAAGGGACTGGGGCTCTTCGACTGCAAGGGAGTCAAGGTGGCGCCCAAGCCCAGCTCCATGAACTTCCTAGTCTGGTGGGATGACGACCCGCTGCGCGAATTGCTGGACCACAACTGGATCGGCAAGTACGAGGACGGCAAGATCCGGCAGTTGCTGGTGGACGAGGAATGCCTCGCCAACAACGGCACCAAGGCCACGCCCTGCCTCAGCGGCGATCTCTTTGGCGACTGGCGCGAGGAGGTCATTTGGCGTACCAAGGACAACCGCCATCTGCGCGTCTACACCACGACGATCCCCACGGACCGCCGCCTGGTGACCCTCATGCATGATCCGGTTTACCGGCTCGCCATCGCCTGGCAGAATGTCGCCTACAACCAGCCGCCGCACCCGAGTTTCTTCCTCGGGCACGGCATGAAGACACCGCCCTGGCCGCAGATCACCGTGCCGGAGGCAAGGCGCTGATCACAGCCTACTTGGCGATGCAGTAGAGGAAGCGGTCGCTGCGCAGGAACAGTTGGTTGTCGGCCACCGCCGGGCTGCCGTCGAAGATGCTGCGGTCCTCGAACCGATTCGTGGCCAGCATCTGGTACTCCGGCTTGGCGGCCAGAACCATGGTTCCACCGCGGCGCAGGGGCACGTAGAGCTTGCCATCGGCAGCGACCATGGACGCATAGGGCTGGGAGGCCTTCTGGGCGTAGGCGACGCGACCGTTCTTGATGTCCAGACAGTAGGCGGTCCGATTCTTGTCGCTCATCCAGTAGAGGTACCCCCCGCTCACAACCGGCGAAGACACGTTGGCGCCCACACTGGCGCGCCAGAGTTGATGGGAACCAGTCACATCGCCCCGACCGCCAGCCTTCACGGCAACCGTCTGCGAGTTGCGACCGCCGATGGCGTAGACCACGCCATCCTTTGAGACGACACTGGGGCACACGTAGTCGTGGATGCCATCGCTGTTCCACAGCGCCTTGCCGGTCTGCGGATCGAAGGCCAGGATACGATTCTTCACGGCGACCACCAGTTCCTGCTTGCCGCCGGGCAGGGAAACCAGGTGGGGCGTGTTCCAGGAGGAGTTCATGCCCGGAGCACGCCAGACTTCCTTGCCGGACTGCTTGTCCAAGGCCACCAACGAACGGCTCTCCACGGCGGCGTTGACAATCACTAGATTCTTGTAGAGTACGGGGGAGGTGCCGCAACCCCAGCCATGCAGGCCAGAGCCCACGCTGCTGCGCCAAAGCACCTTGCCGGCCAGATCCAGCTTCACCACGCCGGACTTGCCGAAGAAGGCGTAGATATGCGTGCCGTCAGATGCTGGCGTCGGCCCCGAGTAGCCATGATCGCGCACCTTGTTCTTCTCGGGAAGAGAGGGCTCGAGCTCCCGATCCCAGACGATCTTGCCATCGGCTCGATTGACGCAAACCACATGTAGGCGGAGTTGCTGCATGTTTTGGGGATCGTGATCACTGTAACAGGTGACGATCACGCGCTTGCCGACCACGATGGGGCTGGATGCGCCCGCGCCCGGCATCTTGGTCTTCCATGCCAGGTTCTCGGTCTCGCTCCAGGTCGTCGGCAGGCCCTTCGCCTGGGCCACGCCCTGGCCACCGGGGCCGCGGAACTGAGGCCAGTCGGCCGCACCAACCAGAACACCAAGGGAGACACCACAGAGAGCAAGGCGGAGTGGAGAGATAGCCATGGCAGATTCACCTCGTGCGTGGAAGCAGTATTGGGGGAAGGCGACCGAAGGCCGACCGTCCCAGAAAGATGCCACCACTTCAACCACTTTTCCACAACTGCCAGCGAACCAGGCACGTATTCGGCAGTTGATCCTGGCGGCAGATCCAACTATGGTCTGGACAATCGGACACCCAATAAGGGAACCCACATGCGGCTGCTCAGTGTATTCTTCCTTCTCGCTGGCATCGTCCAAGCAGCGGATGATATCATCCTGGCAGACTTTGATGGCAAGACCTAC
>JABGQJ010000713.1 GCA_018648945.1 Victivallales bacterium | reverse complement strand
CAGTGGGCCCCGAACGCCGCCCCGCTCGACAATGCGGAGTTGGCCATCGTGCGCAGCAAGACCACGACGATCTACGAGGCCGCCATTCCGTGGGCGGCCTTGGGGATTGCCAACCCCCGTTCTGGCAAGCGCGTCAGCTGGTCCACCACCGTCAACGACAACGACGGCGAAGGCTTCAGAGGCTGGCTTGAGTGGACCCCAGGCGTCTGCGGGGGCAAGGACTCCAGCAGTTTCGGTTGGCTGGAACTGGAGTAGGGGGTAGCCTCAGACCGCCCAGTGACGTGTGACTTGCCTCGCGCCGCTTCCTGATGCAGATCAGTTCCCGGAGTTCCTGGTCCTCCAGAGGGACCATGCAAAGCCGGAGACGAGGTAGTCGCGTGCTCGATGAGCGCGCGATTCCTCTCGTCCCACGCCATGCCGCAGCCCCAGCCGGGAAGGCCAGGGTCTTGCTCCTCTGCAATGCCTCCCTCGGATCGCAGGCTCATCGAGCCAGCGACTACTCGTCTGGGAGGTGTGACAGCATGGGGTGGTGCGGCGGCATGGTTCAGACTTGCCTCAGATGTGCAATACTGGGGCCTATGGAGCGAAGCTACGCCCGGGCGACCGCAAGAGCAGCGCGGGCGCCCTGGTCCAGGAAGATCGTGTCCACCCCCACGGCGATGAAGGTGAAACCGTTTGCCAAGGCTTCGGCGATGCCTTCGGGGGTGGGGATGACCACATGGATTCCGGCGGATTTGCCGGCCTTGGCGCAGGCTTCGGAGACGCGGGTGCAGGCGTTCTTGATGATGGGATCGCCGGTCTGCCCGGGGATGCCGTAGGAACCGCTCATGTCGTAGGGACCGATGAACACACCATCGACACCGTCCACGGCGAGGATGGCGTCGATATTCTCCACGGCCTGCTTGGACTCGATCATGACGACGACCGCGATCTGGTCGTTGGCCTGGGCGGCGTAGTCGGTGAAGTCCACGCCCCAGTCGTTGCCGCGATGGAAGGCGAAACCGCGCACTCCGGCCGGGGGATACTTGGCGGCCCGGACGGCCTTCTCCGCCTCTTCCGGCGTGTTGACCAGGGGAACGATCACTCCCATGGCCCCCATGTCCAGCATCTGGCGGATGGCGAGGGTGTCGTTCTCCCGCACACGGACGAGGGGGACACTGCCGCGACCATGCATGCCGCGGGCGACCGCGGCGAACTCGGCCGGGCCCATGTCGGTGTGTTCGCAGTCGGCGGCAATCCAATCGAAACCGGTATTCGCCAACACCTCGGCGACGGCGGCATGGCCGACCTGAATCCAGGTGCCGACGGTGACTTGTCGTTGCAGAAGGGCGTGACGGATCGGATTGGGGTTCATGCTAACTCTCGGGTTGGTTGCGCGCCGCCCAGACCTGCTGCCAGGCGAGATCAAGGCGAGTGAAGGTGTCGGCCACGGTTTCGTCGACGGATTTGCCGGGCCAGGGAGTCATCTCGAAGACCAGATCGCCGCGCTCCTCGGTGCCGAGGAACCCCACGTCCAGCAAGAGGCCGAGAATTTCGACCAGTTGGGGGGTGTCGATCTCGCCGCCGGGAAGACCGATGGGGGGGTGCGTATCGCCGTAGCGGGGGTGGGTGGTGTCTTGCAGGACGCAGTTGCCGAGGTGGACCCGGCAGAGCTGGGGAGCGGCGTTGCGGATGGCCTGCTCGAAGCTCTCGCGCATCAGAGGCACATGAGCCAGGTCCAGCTCGATGCCGAAGTTCTCCGCCCCGACTGCCACAAAGTCTGCACACACCTGGGTTGGCCCATAGAGGAAACACTTGTCGATGTCCATGTCGAAGGGCTCCAGCAGTGCCGTGATCCCGTGTGGGGCGAGCTGCTCGCAGAGCCAGCCACACATCTCGGTGAAGGCCCGGTGGTTGGCCGCCGTGGCCAGGGCAGGGGAGGGCCCGCCGGAGGCGAAGACGAAACCGGTGGCGCCGATGGCGGCCGCCTGCTTGACCTGGTCGGCGAGGATCAGGCGGGCAAGCCCCTGCTCGCTGGCGGAGGTGGTGGCGAGGGTCAGGTGCCGGAATGGGAAGAGATGGGCCGCATAGGCCAGGCGCACCTTGCCGCAGGCGCGGAGACGGGGAATCAGGCGCTGTCGGCGTTCGTCGCCGAAGGGAAGACAGCAATCGAAGGTTTCGATGTCCTCTCGCTCGGAGAAGGTGGCGAGGGTCTTCTCATGGTGGTCGGCATCGGCGGTGGATTCGGGGTAGAGCAGGTGATGCACCAACCCGATCCGGGCGTATTCGCGGAGGGCGGGCGTCATGCCTTGCTCCCCATCGCGGCCTGGACCTTGAGCTTGAGTTGCCAGTAGGCACTCCAGACGGTCGTGGCGTTGGCCCCGCCGAAGACCAGCGTGCGCTCGCCGCGCAGGCGAGAGCCAGCCAGCGGTCGCAGGGCCTCGAGGTAGGGACCGTCGTTCAGGACGACTTCCAGCCAGGTGTAGCTGCCGGTCCGGTATGGCTGCACCGGAGGCGGGGTCATGGCGACCTCCCGGGCAGTGGCACTGATCTGTCTGGTCGTGGTTTCGGCGGAGATGCAGCAGGCTCCGGTTTCGCCCAGACTGTACTTCACCTTCACTCCCGACACCCCCGGAAGGAGGGTTCGGGCTTCCTCGACGCCCGCAGAATCGCCAACCACCAGCAACACCGGCACGCCGCAGTCCCCGGCGACCGCCGCCTCCATGCCAATCTCGCCTACCGAGATGCCGTTCAGGCGCAGATCCCGGATGTCGAGCTCGTAGGAATGGGGGAGAAGCCCCCCCACCGTGCCAGCCTTGGAGTGGAAACCGAGCAGCACGACCCCCGCGAAGCTGGCATCCAACCCGCCCGGCCATTCGGGACGGTATGGTGGCTTGCCCCGGATGACGCGGGTATCGCCGCCGACCTCGTCCATCTGGATATTGCGCCCGTAGTAGTGTTCGTCGTAGATCACCAACTCTTCGGCCCCGCCCGCCCGCAGCCCGCGCAGGCAGGCGTGGAGATCGGCGAGGAACATGGTGCGCCCGTAGGCGTAGTCTGGCTTCCCCGGCTCCGCTTCGTCGTAGGAGGTGACGCCAGTCACTCCCTCGATGTCACAGCGGATCATGTATCGCTTGGCGGTGCTCATGGCGCGTCCTTCCGGATGGGCGTTTGTTTGGCGAGGCGCGTGGCATGGACGTCCTGGTCGCTACGGTACGGGTACGATACTCCGTCATCCGTCCCAACCAATGCGTCACCGACGTGAAGGCAAGCTGAACGGGCTGGTCGCAGGCCCAAGGCCATGTCCCACCCCGGTGCGGCTTCGGCAGCGGGGAGGGCGCAGGAGGGTAGGGGGGAGAGAACGGGGAGCAAATTCATGGGATCACGCCAATCTGCCATTGGGGTGCGAGCATTTGCGTGGGGGCGCACTACCTTGCATCGTCTAGGATTCCACTCGACAGCTGGGCGTTACCATATAGGTGACGGAGCGGTAAGCGAGTCTTGCCTTGGCTGTCTGCAGCAACGAGGATGTGTGATGGCAATGGCGTGCGTGAGAAGATCCCCGGGGGCGTGTGTTCTGTTCGGTCTGCTGCTGGCTGGTACGCTCTGGGCGGGCGGTGGCCCGGAGAATGTGTTGCTGGTGGTGAACGGACAGAGTTGGAGCAGCCAGTCCATTGCCAACGAATACGTGGCCATGCGCGGTATCCCCCCCACAAATGTGGTGACGTTAAAGGGGATTGGCACCAGCGACACCATCGATGTGGACAACTTCAGGAAGCTGATCCTCGTGCCCGTTCTCCGCCATCTGGAGAAGGCCAAGCTGCGCGCACAGATCGACTACGTTGTCTACTCCTCAGACTTCCCGTTTCGGGTGGATATCACCGGGGATCTGGGGAAACGGAAGTTCCCCAAGACGGTGGGCAAGATGGCGTCCCTGACCGGGTTGACATTCCTGTATCAGGCCGTGTTGACGAAGCGCCCGGATTATGCGAATCTCAACGTTAACTGGTACGCGCTGCAACCGTT
>JABGQJ010000712.1 GCA_018648945.1 Victivallales bacterium | reverse complement strand
GCCGAGGCCGGAATTGCCCCGCCGTTCGCGCTGAAGGAGACCAACAAGATCGGCCTGCCCGGGTGCGTCTGGCGCACGGCACCTTGGGAAGACGGACACGTACTGCTGGCCATCAACCTCGGCAAGAGCACGGCCAACATCGAGCTGGCGACATCTGCGCCCTGTCGTGACATCGTCACGGGGGCCAAGCAGAAGCCCCGCTTCAGCATGCAGCCATACGACGTGAAGTTGCTGCATGTCGGCGGCGCGGAGCGGTGATGGAACGCGGTCTGCTGTGCCCATACCGGTCTGCCCGTCAACGAAGGAGACAGCCATGAAGCAGTCCATACGCAAACAGACAGTTGCGTTCGACGTCGCCATTCTCGGCGGCGGGTTGGCCGGCATCTGTGCCGCCGTCGCCGCCGCGCGAAACGGCGCGAAGACGGCGCTCGTGCAGGACCGGCCTGTCCTTGGCGGTAACAGCTCCAGCGAGATTCGCGTCCACGTCAACGGCGTGACCCATCTGCGCCCGGACTGGAAGCCGGAGCGAGAGACGGGGATCATCGAGGAGATCCTGCTCCACAACCGGTTCCGCAACCCCCAGGAGTCGTACCCGGTCTGGGACCATGTGCTGTATGACTTCGTGGTCCGGGAACCGAATCTGGAGCTGTTTCTGAACACCCAGGCCATCGAGGCCGAGATGGAGGGCGAGAGCATCGTCGCGGCCGGCTGCTGGCAACTGACTACCGAGACCGAGATCACGGTCAGGGCGAAGCTCTTCATCGACTGCTCCGGCGACGGGATGCTGGCGGCGAGCGCCGGTGCGATCTTCCGTACGGGTCGCGAGGCGGCGTCCGAGTTCAACGAGAGATACGCCCCGGAGCAGGCGGACGGCTGGCAGATGGGGGCCTCGCTCCTCATCTCCTCCAAGGACATGGGCAAGCCGATGCGCTATGAAGTGCCCTCCTACGCGATTCCCTACGAGGCGGAGAAGTCGCATCCCGGGCGCAGGATCGTTCCCTTCAAGGATGGCATCTGGTGGGTGGAACTCGGCAGCGAGTTCGACATCGTGGCCGAGCAGGAGATCAACCGTCACAAACTTATGGGCTACATGCACGGGGTCTGGGACTACATCAAGAACTCGGGCAAGTTCCCCGAAGCGGAGAATCACGCCATCGACTGGATCGGCTCGCTGCCGGGTCGGCGCGAATCGCGGCGGTTCTTCGGCGATTTCATCCTCTCCGAGCGGGACCTGGTCGAGCATCGGCACTTCGAGGATGCCGTGGCTTTCGGCGGCTGGTCGCTGGACGAACACTGTCCGGGCGGCATCGAGAACCTACCCGAGCCACCGAGCTACTTCCACGAGAACTTCGACCGGGTCTACGAAATCCCCTTCCGCAGCCTGTATTCCAAGAACGTGCCAAACTTGCTGTTTGCCGGGCGGAACGTGAGCCAGACGCACATCGCGCTGTCCTCCACACGGGTCATGGCCACCTGCTCGCTCATGGGACAGGCCGTGGGCACGGCGAGCGCGATCTGCCTCCGCAAGGGCATCAATCCCCGCGAACTGGCGCAGAGCCACATGCCCGAGTTGCAGGAGCAACTGCTGCGCGACGACGCGTTCATTCCTATGCGGCCCGCCCGCGATATCCGCGATCTGGCAAAAGCCGCTACGCTGTCTGCTTCCTCCACCCTTTCCGGCGATGCTGCGCTGCTCAACGACGGTATGTCGCGGGACATCGACGGCGAGATTCACCACTGGCAGTCCGACGGCTTGCCCGCCCAAGTGCAAGTGGACTGGGAACAGCCAGTCCTCCTGTCCAAGGTGGAGATCAAGTGCGACACCAACCTGAAGCGGAACATCCTGATGCGTAAGGATGCCAAGGTGAATGGCACCTTCTGGAATGACGTTCCCCACGAACTTCTGAAGTCCATCCAGGTTGGGGCGCTCCTACAGGGCGAGTGGATAAGCGTCGCTTCGCTTGCGACGAACCGAACCCGCCTGATCCGGTTCCGGTTCGACCAAATAGAGACAGCGGCAATCCGCATTCACGTAGCGGATACCTATGGCTTCCCGAATGCCAAACTGTTCGAGATTCGCTGCTACGAAAACTGATCCAGGGAGGCCCTGCATGACCACGCCAGCCACTACGCTCGGTTCCCATCGACGACTCCAACCCACGGCCATGGGCACCGCCCGCTGGACGGAAGGCTTCTGGGGCGACCGCTTCAAGCTCTGTCACGAGACTTCCATCCCGGCCATGAAGGAGGCGCTGGAGCACCCAGAGAACTCCGCGTGTCTGTCGAATTTTCGCGTGGGCGCGGGGCTTGAGGAAGGGGCGCATCGGGGCACGAATTGGAGCGATGGCGACTGCTACAAGTGGATCGAGGCCATGGCTCACGCCTATGCTGTCACCAAGGACCCGGAACTGGACCGCGAGATGGACCATTGGATCGACCTAATCGGCCAAACCCAGTGCGCCGACGGCTACATTTCGACCCAGACCCAGCTCAACCCCAAGAAGGAACGGTGGGGGCGTCCGCAGTTCCACGAGCTCTACAACATGGGACATCTCTTCACCTCTGCTGCCGTCCACCAAGCCGCGACCGGCAAGGCCAGTTTCATCGCGATTGCCCGCAAGCTGGGCGACTATCTCTACGACCTGTTTCAGCCACGCCCCAAGGAGCTGGTGCATTTCGGCTTCAATCCCTCGAACATCATGGGGTTGGTGGATCTCCACCGGGCCACGGGCGAGGCGCGCTACCTGGAATTGGCGGGCATCTTCGTGGACATGCGCGGCAGCCGTCCCGAGAAGGGATGGGTGGGCTTCGGCGAAGGCGCGTGGGGGCAGGAGCAGTTCCTCGGCGACCAGAATCAGGACCGCAAGCCGCTGCGGGAGGAAGGCCAGGCGGTCGGTCATGCCGTGACGGCAACCTATCTCTACTCGGGCGCGGCCGACGTGGCGGCGGAGACGGGGGAGCAGGAACTGACTGACGCTCTCGACCGCATCTGGCGCGACATGGTCGAGAAGAAGATTTACATCACCGGCGCGCTGGGGCCGTTCCATCACGGTGTGTCGCCGCGCAACGACATGGTCCACGAGGCATTCGCCCGCGTCTACGAGCTACCCAACGCCACCGCCTACAACGAGACCTGTGCCAACATCGGCAACGGCATGTGGAACAAGCGCATGCTCGAACTCACCGGCGAGGCACGGTTTGCGGATCTCATGGAGCGGGTGCTCTACAACAGCGCGCTCTCAACCATGGACACCGACGGCACCAGGTTCTGCTACACCAACCCGCTGGCCCAGAGCGAATGGACTCCCGTTCTCAGCCAGGATGCGCCGGGCCGCTGGGCCGTGTTCCACTGCTACTGCTGTCCGCCGCAGGTGGTGCGGACCCTCGCCAAGACCCAGGAATGGGCCTATAGCCTGTCGGGGGATGGGGTCTGGGTGAATCTCTACGGCAGTGGGGTGCTGGATGCGGAGCTTCCCGGCCTCGGCGCCATCAAGCTCGCGCAGACGACCAACTACCCATGGGACGGGGCGATTTCCGTCACTGTGGATGCCGCGCCAGTTGGGGAAGTGTCTCTGAACCTGCGGATCCCCGGCTGGGCCGACTCGGCCACTGTCGCGATCAATGGCGAGGATGCCGGCCCGGCAACACCGGGAACGTACGCCACGCTGAAGCGTTGCTGGCAGGCCGGAGACACGGTGACGCTGGACATTCCCATGCGCCCGCGCCTGATGATGGCCCATCCCGAGGTGGAAGAGGCGCACAACCAAGTCGCGGTCATGCGCGGCCCCATCGTCTACTGCCTAGAAGCGCCCGATCTCCCCGCAGGCGTGCCGGTCCACGAGGTACCCCTCCCGCGCGACATCGAACTGACGGCCAGCTTCGAGCCGGAGTTCCTCGGCGGTCTGACCGTGCTCGAAGGCCCCGCCTGCCGCTACCGCAATCCCGACTGGACGGCCAAGCTCTACAACGAGCTTCCCAAGAACACCTGCGAGCCCGTCCCCATCCG
>JABGQJ010000711.1 GCA_018648945.1 Victivallales bacterium | reverse complement strand
TTGGCAAGACGATGGCGCTGCCGGCAGCGTCGTCGCCCGATGGCAGGATTGCGCTGCCGAGCACCTGGCAGGGCTACTACCGGGTCCGGGTCACCGGCGATGTGGACAGCGATCTGAAACGGCGCTCGTTCCCGATCGCCATCGTGCCGAAGGCAACCTGCCCGGACACAATCGTGGGGATCAACCATGCGTTCGCGGATGCAGCGCTGATCCGGTTGGCAAGGAAGGGAGGTGTCACCTGGTACCGGGATTGGTCCCTCAAGTGGGAGGATCTGGAGCCAAAGCAGGGAAACTTCCACTGGGATGTGGGGGATGTCCAGATCGACCGAGTGCTCGCGGAGCAGGTCCAGTTGATGGCGCTGCTGCCCCCCTTCCCCTCGGCCAACTGGAATTCCGAAGCACCCGAGGCGTTGGCGACGTCGGGCTATCCGGGGAACAGGATTCGTCAGGCCTGGGCACCGAAACGCACGGCCGAACTGGACCGTTTCGTCGGCCAGGCGGTCTCCCATTACGGCGATCGAGTCAAGGTCTGGGAGTTCCTGAACGAACCCGTCTACACGAGCTATGCGCTGCCTGGCAAGGACAACCCCGAGTACCGGAAGCACGGCGCGAAACGCTACACGGTGCAGGACTATGTGGACTTGCTGAAGCTCTCCGCCGCCGCGATGAAGCAAGCCGATCCCGCGTGCAAGGTGATCGCGGGCATCGGCGGCTGGCCGGACCATTATGCCCTGGCAGCGGTCGCGCAGGGCTGCCTGGACAGCTGCGACATCTTTAATCTCCACATCTACCCGGGGCTGCGGCCGCCGGAGTGGTTCATTCCGAAGATGAAGGCCCTGATCGAGGCCATGGACGCGACTGGGAAGCGGCGGCCTATCTGGATCACCGAGTTCTCCTACTACGGGTCCGACACCTATCCGCGCCGTCCGTTCATCCCCGACGCCGCCAGCTGGTCGGAGGAACGGCTGTTGCGGGACGAGAAGCAGTGTGCCGACTACACGATCCGCTTCTACACGGTCATGATGGCCTTCGGGGTCGAGAAGATCTTCCTGCACTCGGGGGCGAGCGCGGCCGTGAACGGCGAGCAGTTCGAGTGCTGCCTGTTTGAGTATGGCGGCGTGCCCAAGAAGATCTTCCCGGCGCTCGCGGTGTTCGCCGATCTCATGGGTAGCCAGGCCAGCTTCATCGAGTCACGGCGGCTCGGAGAGTCGGGCTACAGCTACTCGTTCGCGACCGCAAAGGGCCAGCTCACCATCCTCTGGGATCCCAGTGCCGGGACCTCGGTATCGGTGCCGGTCCCCGCCGACTGCACGGCCTACGATCTCATGGGGCAGGAACTCCCGGCAGGGCGCATTGCTCTTGGCAGCTCGCCGGTCTACTTCGTGAAGCGCCCGTGAACTTCGCAACCCATCTGCCGTCTGCTCACTTGGTTGCCCCAACCCGCTTTGCCTGGTGCAGCCAGCGGGAGAAGGCGGAGGGGCTGGAGAAGCCGAGTTCGAAGGCAATCTCCTTGCGGGGGAGGTTGGCGGCAATCAGTTCGTCGGCGCGAGTGCGGCGGCGTTCGTTCGCGTATTGGTGGACGGTCTTGCCGGTCTGGGCGTGGAAGAGGCGGTGGAAGTGGTACTTGCTGTAGCCCGTGGCGCGGGCCAGGGCGGCGAGATCCAGGCCGCAGCCGTGGGCTTCATCGAGCATGCGGCGGGCGATGCGGACGCATTCCTCGCGGGCGTCTGCGGCGGCGCGCTCGGGGCTTTCGGCGCGGTCGGCAATCTCGGTGAGCAGCAGATAGAGCGCGCTTACCAGACGTTCCCGGGCACCGGGTTGGCCGCGTTTCTCGAGTGCTCGGTTCCATACTCGGTCCACGCAGGGCACGACGCGATCCGTGCTGGGAGATACGTGCACGCGCCAGAGCGGCGTGAGCCGCGCGTCCGCGTAGGCCATCACGCTACCCAGACAGTCGCCCGGCGACACCGTGAGCCAGAGATGGAGCAGGGGCGTTGGCAGGGGCGGGTAGTTCAGGTCGTGGGGCTCGCCGGCGCCGCAGAGGAAGATGGTTCCCGGCCGACAGGCGAAGGTCCGCCCCCGGAAGCCGAACCTACTTTCGCCAGCAAGGGGAATCAGGATCTCCCGGTAGGGGTGGGCATGGTTGTGTTGGCGCGACCAGCGGGTGTGCTCCGAAGCGGACAGGGCAGGGGACTCCTCACCGAAGGAGGAGGACACCAGTCGCCACTCGCGGACACCCCTGAGGAGTGCCGAGAGGTGCGCGAGGATGTCTTCGCTGGCTGGGAGAGAAAACCGCAACTTCGGGCAAGCCTTCGCAAGAATGGTGAATTCCAGAACCGTCGTGTTCCCCGTATCTTGAGTGTTGAAGACTGAGAATACCAGTCGTTCCGTTGTCCCGGATAGAGCAAGAATCGCACGGCCTGTGCAAAAAGGAGTTGGCAGATGAGCACGACGGCAGCATCCCAGTTGGCGACCGAGGGTGGCCCCAAGACCGTGACCTTGCCGGTGCCCGCCTGGCCGGTGGTGGAGGAAGCGGACGCCCAGATGGTGGCGGATGTGATCCGCAGCGGCGTCTGGAGCTGGGTTGGCCCGCGCGAACGCGAGTTCTGCGAGGCCTATGCCAAGTTCATCGGCACCAAGTTCTGCCTGGGGCTCTCCAACGGGACGGTGACCATACAGTGTGCACTCCAGGCGGTCGGCGTGGTGCCCGGCGACGAGGTGATCGTGCCGGCCCTGACCTGGGTCGCGACGGCGCAGGCGGCCATGGATGTGGGGGCCAATGTGGTGTTTGCCGACATCGACCCGGTGACGCTGGGCCTTGATCCGGCGTCCTTCGAAGCGTCGATCACGCCCCGCACGAAGGCGGTGGTTCCGGTGCATCTCTATGGTTGCATGTGCGATATGGACGCGATTCTGGACATTGCCCGTCGGCACAATGTGAAGGTGGTGGAGGATGTGGCCCATCAGCACGGATCCCAGTGGCGCGGCAAGGGTGCGGGCAGCCTGGGCGATGCCGGGAGCTTCAGCTTCCAGCAGAGCAAGGTGCTGACCTCGGGGGAAGGTGGTGCGATTACCTGCAGCGACCCCGATGTCTACCAGACGGCCTTCGCGCTCAAGCAAGTGGGCTGGACTCCCGAGAACCCGAGTGTGGACCCCTTCAGCCCCCTCATCCAGGGCAAGAAGTACGGCCACAACTACCGGATCACCGAGATGCAGGCGGCTCTGTTGGTCTGCGGCCTGAAGCGTTTGCCCGAGCAGACCCGACGGCGCGAGGTCAACGCCCAGCGCATCGCCGCCGAGCTCGCCGCGCAGGGCGGTCCGCTCCAGGTTGCGCCGCGCGATCCCCGGATCACCACCCAGGCCTACTACGCGCTGACGTTGACCTACGATGCCGGCAAGGCGGGCGGCGTTCCCCGCGCTCGCTATCTGGCGGCGCTGTCGGCCGAGGGCTGCGGATTGGGGGCGACCTATGGGCTCGTCTACCAGAACTCCTTGCTCAATCTGGCGGACTCCACGAGCCCCTTGCCCTTCCGCGAGAACCTGCCCCAGGACTACACAACCTTGCGTCTGCCCAACGCCGAGAAGGCGGTGAACGAGACGGCCGTCAACATGAGCCAGAAGCACCTCCTTGGCTCAGATGAGTACGTCGGCCAGTTGGTGGCGGCGGTCGGTAAGGTCAACGACAATCTGGACCGCTTGCGCGAGAAGTAGGCCGAGAAGGACACGCAATGAACCAAGAGACCTGGCCGGAGACCTGCGAGGGCGCGGTCTCCGTGAGCTTCGACGACGGCACCGACAACCAGTTGCAGCGGGCTGTGCCCATGCTGGACGACCGGGATCTGCGCGGGACGTTCTACGTGCCCCCCAAGGGGGACGATTTCCTGACTCGGTACGCCCCTTGGCGTGAGGTGGCGGCCACGGGGCACGAGATCGGCAACCACACGCTGAGCCACACCTGCTCGCGGAACTTCCAGCGGAGCATTCGACCGCAGGTGGGGCTGGAGGTGA
>JABGQJ010000710.1 GCA_018648945.1 Victivallales bacterium | reverse complement strand
CGATGCGACCCCATGGTGTGATTCTGCGGGATTACTGCCGGGTCAGCGGTCTGCGGGTGATCCACACCGCCAGCGTCGGGATTGAGTGCAGCGCCGACTATGGCGTGGTCGAGGACTGCCTGGTGACCGCATGTGCAATCGGCATCCGGGGGGCGGGCTGGCACAAGACAGGCAGCATCTTCCGCCGCAACACCGTCATCGGCACGCTCGACAACGGCATCTACCACCAGGATCGGGCGAGAGGCTGCCGGATCGTCGACAATCTGGTGATCGGCTGCACCCTGAATCCGTGGCATCAGGTCCGCTGGTCGGGATCGATCAAGATCAACGGTGCCTACGACCTGCTGTACCAGAACAACGTGGTGCTCGATGCCGGGAATCCAGAAACCCCCAGTGGCTGGGATGGCTGGGCCCTGTGGGGAGACTGTGTCGTCGGGCGCGTGTATTACATCGGCAACACGACCGCCCGCAATGAGCATGCGGGGATCTACATCGAAGCTGAGATGACGGACAGTCATGCCTTCTACAACACAAGCCTGCACAACATGCGCGGCATCACCTGCCGGGCCAGCCAGCGCGGCATCTACATGCACAACCTGATCATCGGCGGGCAGGCAGGGCTGTCCGTGTGGAACAGCAAGGGGGGATTGCCCACGGTCAACCACCTCTTTGCCCATAACCTGGTGCGCGATGCGGCCGTCTCCCTGCATGTCCAGCAGAGCCCGCAGTTCATCGACCAAAACGTCTACTGGCCACCAGAGGGCCGCAACTTGGCCAGCATCGGTGCCAACAAATGCGAGTCACTCGCCGACGTCCGCCGTCTGGCGGGCTACGAAATCGGCGGGGAAGTGGCGAATGAGGCCCCGGAAGATATGGGGTTGGGGACGGTGACGTTCCGCGCTGCCGACCGCGAGAACTCCGACGAGATACTGATGATGGTGGGCAACAACGGGTGCGAGCTGGTCGATCCCGTTGACAACAGTGGTCTGCCCTACTTCTGGCGACCAGGCACGGGCGATGGCGACGAGCACATGTTCCGGTTCTGGGCCTACACCCCCCTCAAGCCCGCCCGGGAAGCGCACAGCGGCGTGATGTATTCCTACGCGTACCGCGGCTCCTGTGGCGGAACAGTGGCCTCCGCAGCCTTCCAGGGCCAGGCCGCCCGGACAGGCCGGCGCTGCCTCGAAGTGGATGGCCAACTCCCCGAGAAGATCCCACAGGAAGGGCTGGGCTGGTGGTCACCATCCCTTCCCGCCCGCCCAGGCGACACGATCGATGTGCGGTTCTGGGTGCGCGGGAACGAACTCGCGCCCGTCACAGGCACGACCGGGCTGGCGGCCTTCGCGCGGTTCACATCCTACACCGGACAGGAGAGGAAGGACACCCAACTCTCCACACCGGGTGAGAAGCTCACCGGCACGTTTGATTGGCGCGAGGTCAAGGCCAAGGTCACCGTGCCCGAGGGAGCCCGCCGGGTAGCCCTCTTCTTCGGGCTGAAGCCAGCGACCGGGGCCATCTTCTTTGACGATTTCTCGATCGACGTCAATGGTGCGGAAGCCATCCGCATCCCCCCACTTGACAGACCGGTAGGAGACGAACGCATCGGCGCCCAGACCAAACTCCTCCGCATCGGCCCCACGCTCCAGGTGGATGTCGATGTGAGCCAGTTCCCGGGCAGAACCCCCGATGACAGGCTACGCATCCGCATCAAACGCTTCTGGCAGCCGGTCGGCGAGAGAACCGTACCGTTCGAGGGGGGCGACGGGAAGGTAAGCATCGAGTTCAGCGCCGGCGACTGGCCCCCCGACCGCTACAAGCTCTACGTGGAGATCCTGGATAAGGAGTACCGGGTCCGGGGGAGCCGACGCTTCCCGCTTGTGGTTCCCCGTCAGTCGCTGGCTGCCGGCCAGGTTGCGGACCGCATCTCCCTCGCAGGCTTGTGGCGGGGCGCCATGACCGTGCCCAAACCGCAGGTGGAGGGGCTGGACAACGTGTACCCCGATCCGGGCGTGAGCAAGAAGGCCAGCGCCCTGGTGCGAGACGGGGGAGATGCCTCGGGACTGCGCGAGGTCAGGCTGCCGGGCGTGATGCAGGATTGGGGGAAGGGCTGGAAGGGGCTCAACGGCGAGGCCGTCTTCCGCCGCACAGTGACGATTCCGCCAAACTGGATCGGCAAGGACCTCGTCCTCTCATTGGGGCCGATTGATGACTTTGACGTGACCTTCTTCAACGGCGTCAAGATCGGCGCCACCGACGATACCACGGCTGGGTTCTACCGGCACCCCCGCCTCTACAGGATCCCGGCGGGGTTACTCAGGCTCGGCGAGAGTGTGATCTCTGTCCGCGTGTTCGACCGCGGCTGGAACGGCGGCTTCACGGGCAAGCCCGAGCAGCTCTTCATCCAGCCACGAGAGTAACCGAACGTCAGTCGCTAGCCAATCTTGCAGGGGAATGTATGACAGACGTGACGAGAGTGTTGCTGTGGGCGTCTTCCGCGCTCGTCTGCCTCGCGTGTCTTGGTGCGCCGCCGGACGGGGGGCCCCGGCAGGCGAACCTGGCTCTGCATCGCCCCTACGTGATGCTCCCCGCACCCGATTTCGCCCCCACCCGCAAGGGAGGCACAGACGCCACGGACCTGACCGATGGTCTGCTCACCGATGGCAGCAAGATGATCTTCAGCACCCGTGCCGTGGGCTGGCATTGCTCCGACCCGGTGCATATCGAAGTCGATCTCGGCAAGATGACGGCCATCGAAGAGGTGTCCCTGCGCGTGCAGGGCGGATTCGGGACTCGGGCCGAGAATCTTCCCGACCTGATCCGCGTCCACGTCAGCGACGACCAGAAGGTCTACCACGAGGTCGACAGTTTCCGTTTCTGGGGCCCTGAGGATCGCCAGCGTTTTGGGGTGCCAGATGAGCGTGGGGGGCCGGTTGCCTTCACGTTCCGCTTTAGCAATCTGAGGACCCGGGGCAGATTTGTGGGTCTGCGGGTCAGCGGTTCGGCTCGGAAGCTCATGGATGAACTGACGGTGACTGCCGGAGCGCACGCCGCCGCTGCCGTCCGCTTCGCGCCGGGGAGCCAATCCGGCTTCTCCACCCGCTGGGTCACTCCATTCGCCGTTCGCGAGGAGTTCCTGCTTGTCGATGGTCTGGTCAATCCGGTGAACCTTGGGATGGTGCTCGGGACGGCCAGTGACGAGACACCCCGTGACTACTCCTTCTCCGTCGAGGTCCCGGCGGGCGTGTCCCTGCTGGGGACGGACGGCAAGGTACTGGCGGACGGAAACCCCGTTGCCCCAAAGGCCGGGCAGCCCGCCAACCCCAACGGCACACGCTACGAGTTCACCGACACCATCTCCACCAAGTCTGCCTTCCGGAGGGACAGACACGGCGCGCAGCGGCGGTTCAGGCAACTGCTTCTGCAGAGCGATTGGCCGGATGGCAGGACTGGCGAGCTACGCTTCCGCATCAAGGTGGACGGCCAGCCCGAACGCGAGGGTCGGGCGGGTCTGCGCGCGATCCGCGTGGCCCCCGTGCCCCGGGCCGAGTCCCTGGTGACCCTGATGGGGCCGTTTGCGGGCAGCGAGATGACGATGAGATGGCCCGGCTTTCTCGACGTCTGCGAACGGGCAGGCTTGAGCGCGGTCTCGGAGTGGGCGGGCACCAAGGTCAAGACAGTCGGCACGGGCGACTCCGGAGAGTTTCTCGCGGAAGCCAGGCGCCGGGGCTTCAAGATCGTGGGCTGTGCCAACGGGATTCACAGCGTTTGGCGCGCCAAGGATGGCGCGGGTGGGTGCAGCCTGCCCGATGGCACCCATGCCAAGGGCAGAGGAGGCTACTGCCCGTTGTATCGCGGCGAGAGTCTGCAGGCGGGCTTTGATCTCGTGGCCCGCAATGTCGCGGCGGTCCAGCCGGAGTTCGTCAGTTTCGACATCGAAACATGGGGCTGGCGCGGCCCCCTCTCCTGTCAGGAATGTGAACGCTGCCGCAGTGATTTCGAGAAGACGGGGAGTACGGACTGGGTGG
>JABGQJ010000071.1 GCA_018648945.1 Victivallales bacterium | reverse complement strand
CTGGAGGCGATGGCTGACAAGGGCTTCAGCGGCGCGATGATCTTCGATGCGGGAGGGTACAGCCAAGGGGGGAACAAACGGGTTCCCGCCGGCCCGATGTACGGCAGTGATGAATGGACGGAGCTCTACCTGCACGCCCTTGCGGAAGCCAAGCGGCTGGACCTGAAGCTGGGGCTCTCCATCCAAAGCGGCTGGAATCTGGGTGGCCCTCGGGTCACGCTTGACGACAAGGCCAAGGCGGTCACCTGGTCGGAGATCCAGGTCGAAGGTCCGGGACAGACCGAGCGGCAGTTGCCGACCCCCAGGTCCAACTACAGCTACTATCGGGACATCCGCGTGCTGGCTTGGCCAGACAAGCGCGTGGAAGATCGCTCGTTCACTTTCAAGGTGAGTTCGCAGCAAGCGGAATACCCCGTGACCAATCTCAACGGTGGTCCGTTCTGGGTGAGCTCCGGGAAGAAGAGTGGCGAGGGACCGACGGCCAAGTCGCCGGAGTGGATCGAGGTCTCGTTCGCAAAGCCAGTAACGGTATCCGGGGTTGAGCTTGTGGGGCGGAGGGGCTACAGCCCCAAGTCGTGTCGCATCGAGACGGTGGGCACGGAAGAGCGTACGAAGACCTTCCACCTGAAGGATGGGGCGAACCGGCTCTCCTTCGGCGCGACCACGGGCCGGGCCTTCCGCCTGGTGTTCGAGGCCGCCTATGACCGAGGCTCCCCTGGCGCTCCCCGCAATGTGCAGGTGGCTAGCGTTTGCCTGCTGGGCAAGGACGGCAAGCCACTTATGGGAGGGGGCAGTAAGACCATCCGTGACCTGTCTGGCAAGATCGCGGCGCGCGAGCTGGGTGGCTCGGCACCGGACTGCCGCTATCTGCTCAACGACTATCCCTCCGTCGAGGGCGAGGAAGACGCCCTGCTCAAGGACATCGTCGATCTCACCGGCAGCGTCGGGAAAGGCGGCGTCCTGAAATGGCAGGTACCGGCGGGGAAATGGACCGTGCTGCGGGTCGGCTATACGCCCACCCGCGCCCACGTCTCCACCTCCAGCGCCAACTGGACTGGCCACGCCCTCGACTATCTGAGCAAGGAGGCCTTCAACCACTACTGGTACGACGTGGTGGAGCCGCTGCTGAAGAAAGCGGGGCCCATGGCCGGCACCGTGTTGACCCATATGGAGACCGATAGCTGGGAATGTGGCGGGATGAACTGGAGTCCCGGCTTTGCGGCGGAGTTCGAACGCTTCAACAAGTACGACCTCACCGAGTATCTGCCCGTCTTGGCCGGCAAGATCGTGGAGAGTCGCGAGGTGAGCAATGCCTTTCTGGCGGACTTCCGGAAGACCATTGGCCACTGTATCTCGGAGAACCACTACAAGCTCTTCGCGGAGCACGCGGCCCGGTATGGCATGGGGACTCAGCCGGAGTGCTCCGGCCCGCATGCCGGCCCACTCGACGGCATCACGAACTACTCGCACAGCGACATCGTGATGAGCGAGTTCTGGGCCAAATCGCCGCACCGCCCCAGGCCCGCGAACCGTTTTTTTGTGAAGCAGGCCTCATCGGCGGCGCACATCTACGGCAAACGGTACGTTGGCGCAGAAGCCTTCACGACCATCGGCCCGCACTGGAACGACGTGCTGTGGCACGCGCAGAAACCAGCCATGGACTACGAGTTCTGCGAAGGGCTGAACATGATCTTCTTCCACACCTTCACCTGCTCCCCCAAGGAGATGGGGTTGCCGGGGCAGGAGTATTTCGCCGGCACGCACGTGAACCCGCAGGTCACCTGGTGGGATGAGTCGGACGCCTTTATGGATTACATCAACCGCGTGCAGTTCATCGCTCAGCAAGGCACGTTTGTGGCCGATGTGCTCTATTACTACGGCGACCACGTCCCCAACTTCGCCGTGAACAAGGGGTTCAACCAAGCCGGTGCGCTGCCGGGCTACGACTACGATGCGACCAACGAGGACGCGCTGATCCAGGCGAAGGTTGCCGAAGGCAGGATCGTGGTGCCTGGCGGGGTCCGCTATCGCGTGCTGGTGTTGCCTGATCACAAGGTGTTGTCCATGGCGGCGCTGAAGAAGGTCGAGCAGTTGCTGGGTCAGGGCGCGACCGTGCTGGGGTCGAAGCCGGAGCGGCTGGTCAGTCGGGTCGGCGGCGAGGCTGCCCAGCGCGAATTCCATGCGCTGGCCGACCGGCTGTGGGGAGACGCGCCGCTGAGGAAGGGGGGGCGACCGGTAGGCGTCGGTCGCCTGGCCTGGGGACAGAGCGCCCGCGCGTTCCTGCAGGGCGACGGTGTCGCGCCGGACTTCGAGGCGTTCGCCACCAAGCGGCAGGCGGACTACGAGTACATCCACTACACTCTCGTTGGTGCCGATGTCTACTTCGTCTGCAACCAGACGGAGGAGGCGCGGTCCGTTCCGCTGGCGTTCCGGGTCAGCGGCAAGCAGCCGGAGCTGTGGAACCCCTTGACCGGGGAGATCACTACGGTGGGTGCCTTCAGGCAGGTGGATGGCCGGACGCTTATCCCCATGGAGTTTGATCCTCATGGCTCCTGCTTCGTCTTCTTCCGCGCCGCCATCCCTGCCACGCAGCAGGGCACGGCCCCTTCGAACTACCCGCTCCTGAAGACTGTCGCGGAGGCCGGCGGCCCGTGGCAGGTTGGTTTCGACAAAGGGTGGGGTGGACCCGAGTCGATCGTGTTCAACGCGTTGACCGACTGGACGCAGCACGCGGACGAGGGCATCAGGCATTACTCCGGCAAGGCGACCTACACGAACACCTTCGACACGACCCCCATTCCGGGCAAGCGCTACTGGTTGCGGCTCAACCGGGTGGCAGATACCGGCATCGCCGCCGTCAGGCTCAACGGCCGGGATCTCGGCGTCACCTGGACCAAGCCCTTTCGCATTGAGATGACCGACGCACTCAAGACTGGGAAAAACCGGCTTGAGATCACCGTGGTCAACTCCTGGCGCAACCGCCTGGTCGGTGACCGTGGCAAGCCGCAGGCCAAACGCTACACGCAGACCAACATCACGATCAAAGGCAACTGGAAGCTCCAGACCTCCGGACTGCTCGGCCCCGTGGAGGTGCTGAGCGACTAGCTTCGATGTACCTCAACGTGGGGAATGTGGCGACTCATGGTGACCCCCTCTACCCAAGGCGCAACCCGTGGCATGTGCCAGATGCTCTCCCGTGCTCTCGTTCTCTCCCTGCTTGGCTTGGCCGGCTCCCTGCAGGCAGGTTTCCCGGATGCCCCCAACATGACAGTCGGGAGATTGGCGTATCCGTACCAGGTCGAGCTGGGGGATCTGAACCAGGACGGCCGCTGCGATCTGGCGGTCGCCCGTTGGCATCGTCTGCCCGTTGCTGGGGAGGTCTACGACCACGACAGGGACCGGGTTCTGCTCTTCTACCAGGGCCCCGAGGGGACCTTCCCCGAAGTTGCAGACCGTGAGATCTCCGTCCGGTCGCCATGGGCCATGCGGGCCGGGGATTTCGACCAGGATGGGAAGACCGACCTGGCGATCAAGGAAACGCGGCGTTTCCTGCACGTCCTGCTCGGTTCCGAGGCACTTCAGAAACTCCACACATCAGCGAACGTGAACGACAGTGACCGCCAGCTGGCGGTGGGGCGGCTCAGTCCGGGCGGGTTGATGGACTTCCTCCCCGGGCCTGCCTGGCGCAAGTGGCGCGGAGGCGATGTGTTTGCCGCCGGCTATTGCTACGGGCCAAAGCAGAACGACAACCAAGGGGGCACGATCGCCGACCTGAATCAGGATGGGCACAACGACATGGTGTTCCTGGCAGCCAAAGCCATCCGGGTCTACTACGGTCCATTCGGCACGATGACCGTCAAGCCGGAAGACCTCACCGAGTTGCTCGAGATCGAGACCCCATTGCCGGTGGCAAGCGTACAGGTTGCCGACCTGACCGGCGACGGGCGCCCCGACATCGTGGCGGGGCTAGCCGACCGTGCATCGGGCAAGCGGGCTGTGGCTCTATACCAGCAACGGTCTCCGGTTGGGTTTGCCAGGAATCCGGAACCCACAGCCCTGCTTGAGGGTGTGGGTGGCCAGGTGCTGACCACCGATCTGGATCGAGACGGGATGGCCGACCTCATCGTCGCCGACGACTCCAAACGCCAGATCCACGTCTGGCGGCAGGCGAAGGGCACGACGTTCCCGACCACGCCGAAGGGGTTCGACCAGACCCTGAAGGCTCCTTGCTACCAGGTGACGGCAGGTGACATCGATGGCGACGGATTCCCCGACCTGGCGGTGACCGATGGCAGCAAACGAGTCTCGGTCTACCTCAACGACGGACGGTTCGCGCCCCGCCCCGCTCCAGCGCTCCAGCCAACGACCGTTGCCAAGGAAGCCGCCGTTCACGTGCCCCCCAGGCCGAAGAAGGAGACAGTGCTGCCTGTGAAGGACGACGCGGCGGCATCGCTCGGAAAGCTGCCGCCCCCTGTACGGGGTCCCGACCATGCCGACTCGCTCCGCATGCCGTTCTACACCGGCGTCGTCCTGCCAACTCCGCAGCAGGCAACGTACCGTGACGAGTACTGCTCGCTGCGCACCGTGGGATTGCTTCTGGGGAAGGAGATCGAGCCGGAGGGCCCGCTGGTCAGGCGCTTGCGTGAGCGGGTGGAGAGGTACGGGGGAAAGGTGCAGCTGGTGGAGAGCATCGCGGCGCAAGTCGATACGGTCATTCTGTTCGGGAACGCTCCGGGGGCCAAGGCACTCCTGGGCACCCAGGCAGTGCCCGAGCGAGAGCAAGGCTATCTCATGGTGTGCACCGAAGCGGCTGACCGGAAGGTGGTCATTCTGCAGGGCCACGATCGGCTGGGCCTGCTGTGGGCGGTCTCCTCCTTTGCCCAGCTCGTCTCCCTGCGAGCGGGCGAGTGCGTGGTGCGTTCAGCGGATATCGTGGACTACCCGGTCGCCGCCAATCGTGGCTTCATCGCGGGCAACTGGGTTGATGCGGTGGAATACTGCGTGGCCTTCAAGATCAACAAGCCCGTATTCCAGACCGCTCTTATGGACCGGACATTACCGAGCCGGAAGGAAGGCTACGAGGCGTGGCGGAAGCCCCTGAACGAGGCAACACGGGCAGACCTCAAGGCCTATGCCGCAGGGCTGACGCCCCTCGGCATCGAGTGGTACGCCGGGCACAATCCCATTGCCGCCGAGAAGAAGATCCAGAGCGGTGACGAGGGTGATTTCCGGGTTCTTCTTGGTTGGGCATGTGCGGTGGAGGAGCTTGGCGGCCACCTCTGCATCAAGTACGACGACCATCGCTTCCCGATCAGCCAGGAGGACATGGCGCAGTTCGGCTCGGCGCGCGAGGCCGATGTACACCTGCTCCTGCGCCTGCACCGGGAACTCAAGAAACGGTACCCCAGGGCGAAGATCCTCTTCTGTCCTCCCTTCTACTGGGGCCCGAGTTCGCCGGCGATGTATCCTGAGAAGAGGGACGACTATCTGTTCGCATTGGGCGCCAACCTACCTGCGGATATCGAGATCTTCTGGACCGGGCCAAAGGTCAAATCGACTCAGGTGACGCCGGCCATGACCGCGTGGATCACCAAGCGCCTCCGACGGCGGCCCGTGTATTGGCAGAATGGCTTCGCCACCCCGCACATGTTCCTCTACCACTATGTGACCGACCCGATCCCCGCTCTCGGTGAATGGTACTACGACGGGTTCCTGGCGGCGGTCGATACCTACATGTTCAACTGCATGATGCCTGGCTACGCAGCGGCGGCGGCCGTCGCCGCCGATTACTGCTGGAACCCGAGTGCCTATGATCCCGACCGGTCGATCCGTGAAGCCGCAACCAAGCTGGTCGGGGCGGACACCTATCCGGCGCTGGTCGCACTGAACCAGGCACTGGTCTATTTCGACAAGTTCGGCCTGCGCCGGACCCCCGGGGCCGCGCAGCAACTGCCGGAGATGGGGCGGAGACTCGCCGTGGTGAATGCCGTGTGGGAGGAGATCCAGGCGAACCGGAATGCCGCCGCCGTGGCGCGCTGGACCGATATGGACCGACATGTCGCTCAGGTCAACCGATTCCATCGCGGCCTGGAAGAGGCACCCGACCTTGCGGCCTACCGCCGGGATGCTGCCACGTCCCAGGGCCATGCGGCGGCCGAAGTCGGGCTCAAGGAAGGCGTCGACACCTTCCTTTCCGCCTACGACTTCACGGGTGGCTTCGCCCCGAAACACTACGCCAACCGCTGCGAGAAACGCCTGGCAACCTGGGTCTATGCCAAGCGCAGCGCCAACCCGAGCATGGCCGCGTCCTTCCGAGTTGAGCCCTTCCCTCCCGATACCGACTACGAGCTGGTTCTCTGCGCCCAGGATGACGATGCCGAAGCCAAATGCGACATCCGCATCCAAGTGAACGGGACCACGGTGTTCGAGGGCGAGAACCCGCACGTCCGCCTCGGTTGGTCGCGCCAGACCTACCGCATCCCTGCCCAGGCGCTGCAGAGGCGCAGCAAACTGACCATCGAGAACATCGAGCAGGGAGGAAGTGCGGGTGGCCCGCCGTTCTTCATGCTCAACTACGCGGTGGTCCGGAAGAAGAGGTAGGCGCGTCGGGCCCCAGTGCGTAGGGAATCGCGGATGTGGCGACAGAGAGACGCCCCAAGCCGCGCAACATCGCCCAAGACCCGTCCACCGGGGCCCGGCGGACCTACCCATCTGGCATACGCGAGAACCAGGTAGGCGCGCCGGGCCCCGGTGCGCGGGGGAGTCCTGGTTTGACGTGGAATCGGTATCATACCGATCTCTCGCCAGACATGGAGTCCTGTCCGATTCGCCAGTGCGCCCATGCACGACAGCAACTGAGCGGCCGGCATGGGGAACGGGTCGCCAGGAGCCTACATGGGCAGGCCGATGCCTTGGCCTTCCCAGGGAGCTGGCGTGTTCCACGGCATTTCGTTGCCGTTGGCGTCGTCTTCCTCGCGGATAATGGAGGCGCAGCCACTGCTGAGGAGCAGGGCTGCGAGCAAGGCCAGAAGATGAATCGCGCGGAATCTCATCGTCATTCTCTCAGGTAACGCAGGCCCTAGAGCAGGCCGTACAGCGTCGCTTCCAGCCACTGCGTGTAGATGACATATCCCAGGCAGAACGTGGCCAGGATCAGGCTGATGGCGCCAAGCTTATTCATATTGGGTCGCTCCCTGGCTGTGCGCTACTGCTGGCGTTTCTTCGGGGGGTCCACCCTGATGACCATGTCATCGGGCTTCACGGTGCCATTCATGGCGAGAGGAAGGATGTCGGCAACACAGTTGTCTTGGTGCACTTGGGCAACCCTCACCCTGGCAATGTACTCGTCCCCACGGGCCACGAGCCACTCGCTTCCCGGGGCAACCCTGTCCCCCCGACCAATATTCAGAATCACGTAGTTGAACTCGGAATCCACTCGCGTGACTGCTCCCACGATCTCCGTCGATTCGCCACCAGGTGTCGTGGGGACCTCGGTGCCAAGGGCGACAGCCAGATCCCTGCGCAACTTCCGGATGGTCGCTACCTGTTCCTCCATCGTCTTGGTGCCTTCATTGACCTTCTTGTTCGCCACATCGAGGTCGGTTTCCAGTTCGCCGATCCGCTGTTTTTTCGCGACCAGGTCGGCCCGGGCGGCGACGAGGTTGTCGAGCTGCTCGTTGAGCTTCATCAGGTCGTTGATGTAGTCGCTGTGGGCGGGACCGTAGTCCGATTCGCGCTTGGACTTGACGCGAGCCTTGTCTGCTTTCCACTCGAAGATGTCCTCATGGGGCTTCACCTTGTCCATGGCGGCAACCAGGGTTTGGGAGTAGGCGGCCGAGCGCTTGTCGAGCGCCACCACGTTCTTCTCAAAGTCACCGAGGGTGGCTTCGCAGGGGTAGGCGCCAAGCTCAGTGTTGCCTTCGTCATCCTGGCTTTCCTTGCGCGCGGTCAGGGCCTTTTCATTGATCGGTTCGTCAATCACCTTGGCAGCGGCGGTCAGCGTACTCAGCATGGCGTCGTCGCGATCCTTGACGGCTGCGACGTGGGCCTGGATCCTCTCGGCGGCATCGGCGAAGACGTCGGGGTCGCGGAGGTAGGCGAGCCTGGCCATAACGCCCTGCACTTCGACTTCCTCCTCTTCTTCCTCGCCCTCTTCCTCACCTTCGAGAGCGCCCTCGAGATCGCCTTCCTCTTCGTCTTCCGTCGCGTCACCTTCGAGATCGCCTTCCTCTTCGTCTTCGTCTTCGTCCTCGATTACCGTCTCCTCGGGGAACTGGTCCTCGGGAAATTCCAGAGTTTGGGCTGCGACGTATATGGTCTCGGCCAACTGAGTGCGCCGTGTGGCGAGGCTGTTGACATGGTCCACTGCCTTTTCGAGCACGCCCTGGAAGTCAGCGAACTCGCCGCCTTCGTCCTTGGCCTCGTGGAACTTGATGGCGCTAAGGGAGCCTTCCCCCTTGGTTCCTTCGTCCACGTTGCCGGCCGTGAAGCTGACTTCGGAGGCGACGGACGTGCCGCTCTCGTCATCAATGGCCTGGACGATTTCCGCTACCGTGGCCGCCATCTTGTCGGCCCGGAGGCGGAATTCGGCCCGCCGCTCGGAGATGGTGAAGCTGAAGAACGCGGCCGCACCCGCCAGCAGAAGGGCAAGAACTCCGAAGATATTACCTAGTTTACCCATAGCACGCTCCCAGCTGTAGACGGCGAACTTTCGCCGTCAATGTCTATCTTGTCGCCTCGTGAATGGTTCCCAGCGGGCTTCCTGACTCCCGGCAATGTCGCAAGCTGACGATGCGCGCATTTCGGCCACGTGGTCAGAAACCACTTAATGATACCGTCGAATCAAGGACTATGCAACGTGCTCACGCACATTCAAGCCCGCAATCGGAAAGTGATGCCCATATATGGCGGCTTGGCCCGCACCTAGTCTCGCATCACCGCGCGCGCGATGATCTCGTCTTGGACGTCGTCGGCAAGGGCCACGAAGCGGGCGGAAAGGCCAGAGATGCGGACGGTAAGGGCGGGGTGCCGCTCGGGGTGGAGCTTCGCGTCGCGCATGTCCTCGACGGAAACGCAGTTGGGTTGGAGGGTGGGGCCACCGTTCTGGATGAAGGTGCCGATCACGGCGGAAAGGGTGTCGGCCTGCATGGTTCCGGCAGGCAGTTGCGCGTCGAGCACTGCATTGCCGGGGTAGTCGCGGAAGTCGATCTGTCCGAGCCCGCGGATGGCCTCGGTCAGCGAGTTGGCCGGGCGGAGCCGAGAGGGGGCCACGCCCTGGCTGAGCATCTCGCCGTCACGGCGTCCGTCCGGGGTGGCGCGGGTCATGACCCCCAGGCGCACAAAGGCGTAGTAGACGAAGAAGCTCGGCTGGTACGGTCCCCCGCGCTCGTTGGTCATCTCGGCCACCATGGCGGTCAGGTCGCTGGAGAAGGTCCCCGCGAGCTGGTCTGCTTCCTCTTCGCCGTGGCCGAATTTGGGCAGGGCGAGGAGACGCAGCCGGAGCGGTTCCCGGTCCTGCCAGTTGCCTGCAAGAGCAGCACGGAGTTCATGCAGGCTGAGCCAGCCCTCGGCAAACACGGCTCGCTGCACGGCCAGAAGGGAATCGACCACCGTCCCCAGGCCGACCAGAGCGATGCCGGCCGGATTGTACTTGGCCCCCCCGGCGGTGTAGTCGCGGCCCTTGGCGATGCAGCCGGTCAGACTCGAGGAGAAGAGGGGGCAGGGGAGGACCTCTGGCCAGTGCATTCCCGCCTCGCGCAGCCACTTGGCCCCCGCGTGCATGACGCGTCGCAGTTGCCGGACGAAGGCCGTGTAGAACTCGGCGAACGTAGCGGTCGTGACCGGCCTGGGGTAGACCGCCTGGGCTTCTGGGCTGTAGTCCTCTGCGGTGAAATGCGCCTCCTGCAGGCAGAGGTCGAGGACGCGCGCCAGGTTGAAGTAGTAGTACGCCCCCGCCGAGTGCTCGCAGCCCTCGACGATGGTCTCCTGGCAACCGCCGTTGACGTAGAGGCGGGAGTCGGCCAGGCTCTTGCCCATGCGGACATTGGCGGGGATCAGGACGTCGTCGTTGAGGACGGCGATGTGGTTGTGCCCTGCCAACACGGTCTCGCTCAGCAAATCCAGGTACTCGCGTGGGCTCTGGGAACTGACCCGGCAGTTGAGTTTGGGGTTGATCAGTCCGTGTTGGCGATGGCTCTCGATGAACAGGCGGGTCAGGTCACTGTAGAGTGGCTCGCCGGCGGCATCGCACCCTCCCAGCTCGATGCAGGTGCTGGTCTCGGGCCAGGCGTTTTCCTCCACGTGGAATTTCACGTCGGTGTGCAGCATCCAGCGGGCCAGCATGTCCCCCGCCTCTTCGCGAGTCAGGCGCCCTGCCGCGAGATCCTGCTCGTAGAGACCCCCAAGCAGGCGGTCGATGTGGCCAATGACACTGACCCCGATGCCCTCCAGGGAAGCGATCCCCTCGCGGACAAAGAGGAGGGCGGCCAGTCCCTCGTGGAAGGTCCTCGGCGGGTGGAGAGGCACCCGTCGGGCCGCTTCGGCGATCCGCTCCAGATTGCGCCGGACAACGGGATCGTCCTCGTTGGCGAGCATGTCCTCCGCCCTCTCCGCGAACTTCCGAGCACAGCGCAGCAGGGCGTGAATGCCCCGTTCGGCCGCTTCGAGGAAGGCAAGGCCATCCGCATCGGCGCCCGGCCGCGCCTCGCCGATCTCTCGCAGGATGCCGGCGAAGCCATCGCGGAGAATGCGGGTGTAGCCCGGGCAGTGGTGATCGAAGTCAAAGACGTCGTTGATATTCCAGACCCGTGGCTCGCCGCCGGATGCGGAGAAGGCGCGGAGATTCGCGAACTGCGGCAGGTCGTGGCAGAGGTGCCGCCGTCGCTCGATCATCCAGGTATGCAGGCCCGGCGGGCGCGGCGTCCCCCAGCACTCGGCGGGCCGGATGCCCATCTCGAAGAAGAAGGGGGAGTGGCGGAAGACTGCTGGCTGGAAGCTCTCTGCCAGGATCTCCAGGTTGCGGGCCTTGAGGAGCACGGCTGGCAGCTCTGGCTGGGCTGCAGCAACGTCGTCCAGTTCGGCGAACAGCCGCTGGCGGAGCGCCATGTGCTCCTCGTTCTTCGCCAGGCGGTCCATGCGCCGCGGCTCGTAGTAGCGGGTCATCTCGTCACGGAGCTTCGCGAGCATATGGCGGACCTCTGTACTGAGCGTTCATAGCGATGAGCGCGCATGGTTGCGCTTGCACTTGCGCCAATGGGGCGGAACATTGCGTGCCGAGCCAGGATTTCAACCCTTGTCTAGTTACGAGCAGGTGTCAGATGAAGCAGTTCAAGAGCGCGGCGGAGATCAAAGTCGGGGTCGTGGGCTACGGTGCCGCCTTCAGTATTGCCAAGCATCACCTCAGTGGCATGAAAGCCCAAGGCATGGCGCCAGTGGCCGTTGCCGACATCGACGAGACCCGCTTGCCCGTCGCCGAGGAAGACTACCCGGGAATCCAGACCTTCAACAGCGCCACGCAGATGCTGGCCGATTGCGACGTGGATCTGCTCGCCATCTGCACGCCGCACAACACCCACGCCGACCTGGCCGTCGAATGCATGAACGCCGGACGGCATGTGGTGACCGAGAAGCCCTTTGCCGTCACCACTGCCGAGTGCGACGCCATGATCGCGGCGGCCAACGCCAACGACGTGATGCTCTCCACCTACCACAACCGCCACTGGGATGGCTGGATCTTGGAGGCCGTCGACCGCATCATCAACCAACGGATCATCGGGGATGTGGTGCGGATTGAGGCCCACTCCGTCGGCTTCCGGCAACCCCGCGCCAATCCCTGGTGGCGCTCCAGCAAGTCCATTTCGGGCGGCATCATGTACGACTGGGGCGCTCACTACCTCGAGTACTCGCTCCAGTTGCTTGAAGGCAAGATGGTCGAGGTCTTTGGCTATGCCCGCTACGGTTTCTGGAATGAGGTGACCGGCTATAGCGAGGACACGAACGAGGACGAGGCGATGGCCATTGTGCGCTTCGACAACGGCCAATTGCTCACGCTCGTTAACTCGAATGTCGACTCAACTCCACGCAAGGGGATGCTCGAAGTTGTGGGCACGCGCGGCACCTATGTGGTCGAGCCCCCCAAGGGATGGTCGGCAACGGTGCAGGAAGCTGGCGGCGTGGCCTACCGGTCGGGCCCGAATCGGGGGTCCGAGACCTGGCGGTTCTACAAGAACATTGCCGACCATCTGACCTCGGGAGAGCCCCTGATCATCACGCCGGAGTACGCGCGGCGCCCGATCCACATCTTGGATCTTGCTGGCCAGAGCGCGCGCGCCGGGCGGACCTTGCCGGTCACCTACGCGTAAGCCCTCACAGGAGCTTCTTTGAGCAAAGTAAACCTGCCCTTTTGCACGGGGCAGGCTTGCTTCTTTTTGACTGTGGCGAAATTCGGGGTATTTTCAGACAGCGAGCAGAAGGGAACATTCTCACTCCGTGCAGTCGCCAGGACCCCCCCAATCCCCACTTCAGTCCTATGAGCAATCGTGCCTCGATCACCGACGTTGCGAAGCATGCGGGAGTATCCATCTCCACGGTCTCGTTGGTGATGAACAACCGACCGAATGTGGCCCCGGCGACGGCCAGGGCGGTGCGGGAGGCGGCTCGCGAGCTGAACTACCAGCCGGGCGGGGGGCCTGGCAAGAAGCGCGGCCCCAAGCCTGGCCCTCGCCGCAACATCATCTCCCGGCAGATGGGGATCGTTCTTGGTGGCTACCCGGATGCCGTCCTTCGGGATGGCGTCTGCACGGCACTGGTCCAGGGCGCGGCACGCATCTGCGGGGCCGAGGGCTTCCAGGCCGTGCCCGTGATCGCGGCCGACCCGGAGCAGGTCCGGGCCATGATCCGCCACTCGCGTTTCGATGGTTTGCTGGCCATCGGGCAGCCGAGCGGGGAACGCCTGACGGAGCTTCTCAGCCGCACTCCCACGGTGCAGCTTCTCGGCTCGCCTCCCGATCCCCTCACCTGGGACCACGTGGGGTTCGATGGCTTGGAGGCAGCGCGGCATGTGTGCGAGACCTTGGTGGCGTCGTCGTGCAAGACCTGCTGGTACCTCGGCATGGAGCGCTTCGTCTACGCTCAGTTTGCCGAGTGCATGGAGGTGGAGTGCCACCACTTTGGGCTGGACTTCCGCAGTCTGACCAGCCGCGACTATTTCCGATCGGAGCTGCATGGCCCGGCGCTTGACTGCCATGCCATCGCCCGGGATCTGCCGGCCCTCATGGCCGATCCCGGGACTGGGCCCATCGGTGTTTTTGCCGAAAATACGGCGCTGGCGTTGGTCCTGCAGACTCACCTGCTCTCGGCCAGCCAGCCGGTGGCATCGCCGATCTCCGCCATCGTCTCCGACACGTTCCCCTGCGGGGTGCGCGGGCTCGATGTGTTCCGGGGATTCATGGATCTCCACATCCGGGACATTGCTCGGCAGGGAGTCGACCAGCTGCTCTGGCGGGTCAACCACCGCAACGAGCCCCGCGTGCGCCGATTGGTTTCCGTTTCCGTGGCTGATGGCGCGGAAACCGCCAAAGCCGATGAAACCTAGAGACTGGCCCAAGGTCTGACTGGAAGTCGCGTTTTCACCACTTCCTGCCCTTCCGGCAGGGCTCTTCCCCCATTTGCCCATCGTTGAAGGAGATCACCATGGAACTACAGGGCTCCCGTACCCAGACCAACCTGATGGCTGCCTTTGCTGGCGAATCGCAGGCCCGCAACCGCTACACCTACTACGCGTCGAAGGCCAAGAAGGATGGCTACGTGCAGATCGCCGCCATCTTCGAGGAAACGGCCGACCAGGAGAAGGAACACGCCAAGCGCCTCTTCAAATTCATGACCGGCGGCGAGGCCGAGATCACGGGCTCGTTCCCCTTCGGCGTCACCGGTGACACGATCGACAATCTCAAGGCCGCCGCCGCTGGCGAGAACCATGAGCACACGGCCATGTACCCGGAGTTCGCGGCGATTGCCGACGAGGAGGGCTTCACGGTCATCGCCAAGACATTCCGCGCCATCGCGGTCGCGGAGGCCTATCACGAGAAGCGCTATCTGGCCATGGCCGCCGCCATTGCGGCAGGCAAGGTGTTCAAGCGGGACGAACCGGTTGTCTGGCGGTGCCGCAATTGCGGGTACACCCACACCGGCCCTGATGCGCCCGATGTCTGCCCTGCCTGCGTCCATCCCCAGGCCCATTTTGAGGCAGCCGAGTACTGGTAGGTCACCAGGACGGGCTCCGTTCGCAGGCCCAAAGGCGGGCGGGCGGGGCCAAGCTGCGCAAGAACTGCCCGTTTCCCCCGCGATAGTCCATCACCAACTGGCATAAGGATTCCCAGAACATGTCCAAGAAAAGCGAAGTGTACCGCTGCGAACTCTGTGGCGCGATGGTCGAAGTCATCGATGGTGGCGCTGGCCAGCTCGTCTGCTGTGACGAGCCCATGGCACTGCTCGATGAGAAAACCGCCGACGCCGCGACCGAGAAACACGTGCCCGTGATCGAGAAGGTCGAGGGCGGTGTGAAAGTCACGGTCGGCTCCGTGCCCCACCCGATGGCGGACGACCATTACATCCAGTGGATCGAGATTGTGGCGTGTGGCAAGACCACCCGTCAGGAACTGAAGCCCGGCATGGCCCCGGAAGCCTGCTTCTGCCTGTGCTGCTGCGACGACACCCCGATCACCGCCCGGGAGTATTGCAACAAGCACGGTCTCTGGAAAGCCTAGGACTGTCGCCCAACCCGCAGAACCGGAGAATGTAAGCCATGTTAGCCAAGCATGTGATCGTCGGGGTCCACATCACGGACCGTGTCACCAATGCCGCACTCGTGCAGGAAGTGTGTACCAGCTACGGCTGCGCCATTCGGACGCGGTTGGGGCTGCATGACACGGGCGAGGAGTTCTGTTCCCCCAATGGCCTGCTCCTGCTGGAGTTTGTCGGCGGGGATGATAGGCTCGCCGCCCTGGAAGCACAGCTCGGCGGCATTGCGGGACTCGAGGTCCAGACTATGGTCTTCGACCACCCCTAGAGTTCCCCATCCCCCTGTACTCGACCCCCTGCGGAGCACGCTCCGCAGGGGGTTTCTCGTCTTGTGCGGACGGGCTCCCTGTTGGACGTTGTGACGACGGGGCGTTATAGGGAACGCGCCCGCAATGCCTGCCACCAGCAAGGAGACCTGGCGATGTCGACCCGCCCGAATGTCCTGTTCATCATGACCGACCACACCAACGCCGCCGCCCTGGCCCCCGGCAGTCCCTGTCTGACCCCGAGCCTGGACCGGCTGGCCGCCGAAGGGCGGCGCTTTGCGCACTGCTATACCACCAATGCCATCTGCTCCCCCGCCCGCGCATCGCTGATGACTGGGACCTATCCCTCCACTCACGGCATGTGGGACTGCACGCACACCCAGCGCCAGGCGTGGGTGAACGTGGCCTCGCATCTTGTGCATTGGGCCTCCCGTTTCGAGGATGCGGGCTACCAGACCGGCTACTTCGGCAAGTGGCACGTGGAGCAGACCAAGAAGCTCGATGACTTCGGTTGGCAGGAATCCAGCCAGGCGGGCACCCGCAAACTTGCGAAGCTCCCGGAGGGCCAAGTCGTGGTCCCCAAGCCGGGCTACAACGACTATCTGTTGGCCGCTGTCGGCGACGATTCCGAAGGACATCCCGCCCACCCCGCCTTCGAGCATGGCATTGACTTCCTGCGGCGCGCGGTGCAGGAGGATGCCCCCTTCTGCTGCTTCGTCTCCACCACCGAACCCCACGATCCATACGTGCCCCCCAAGGCATTCCTCAATCTCTACGATGTGGACAGCATCCCGCTCAGCCCCACCCTCAAGGACGAACTCGGCGGCAAGCCCGAAGTCTTGCGCCGCATGCAGGCAGTCTGGCAAGACCTGACCGATGCGGATTGGCGGCGGATGGCCGCATCCTACTGGGCTGTCATTACCTACCTGGACCACGAAGTGGGCCGGATCATGGACGTGCTCCGCGAGAGCGGGGCGGACGAGAACACGATCGTCGTCTTCACCAGCGACCACGGTGACATGCTCGGCGGGCACGGCCTCGTGGCCAAGGGCGTGGGGACCGCCTACGAGGAGGTCTACAACATCCCCCTCATCATTCGCGCTCCCGGCTTGACCGCCGGCACGGAGGACGTCGGGACCCGTACCAGTCTCGTCGATGTGGGACCGACCTTGCTGGACCTGGCGGGGCTGGCCTCCCTGCCCGAAGCCAACGGTCGCAGCCTGCGCCCGGTGTTGGCCGACGAGCACGATGGTGCCGACTGGCTCGATGCCTACGCCGAGTTCTTCGGCCAGCGCTTCGTCTATACCCAGCGCCTCGTCTGGCATGACCAGTGGAAATACGTGTTCTCCCCCGGCGGCATCGACGAGCTCTACAATCTGGCCGACGATCCCCAGGAGACCACCAATCTGGCCGACGATCCGGCCCATCGCCAGACGCTGGAGGACATGTGCCGCCGCATGTGGCGGAAGATGAAGACCATCGGCGACGACTCCCTCAGCAACACTCACTACGCCACCCTCCGCACCGCCCCGGTCGGCCCCAACAGCGCGGAGGAGTAGGACAGCTACTTCGGATCGAGTTCCAGAGTGAGGCTGCGGATCTTGCCGGTGAAGCGGTTCTCCCCCTGGTACTCGCCGATGGCGGCCCCGGAGTCGAAGCCGACCTGTAGGCCCTCGGTGGGCATGTCGTAGAGCAGTTCGGGCACTCTGCCGTAGGCGATCTCCTTGCCGTCGGCGGACAGACGGACGGACGCGTCCTTGGCGAG
Organism: Victivallales bacterium; assembly: GCA_018648945.1. The sequence goes on along the minus strand of JABGQJ010000071.1, from coordinate 1,473 downwards.
GAGAAGCTCGACGGTGGCCGTCTTCGGCAGCGGGATCTTCGCCTTGACGGTCCCATTGCCCTTCTTGGAGCGGAGGGTGAAGGCGAGGCAACCGTCCTTCACATACATGGCGTAGCCTGCGCGGGAGCCGCCCTGGGCCAGGATCGTGCCGTTGACGGGGATGTCGACCAGTTCGGCTTTGATGCGGAGAGGACGGCGTTTCACGTAAGGGGACTTCCCGGCGGGGAGATCCTGCCCCTGTTTGAGCGTGAAGCGCTTTGCCTTGGACCCCTTCCCTCTCGGCTTCTTGGGGCAGAGGGGCAGGACGTTGCAGCGTTCGGCCCAGGCTTGCCAACGCGCGGCCATTGCGGTGGCGCGGTCCGGATTCTTCGTGGCTAGGTCGTTGGTTTCGGTCCGGTCGGCCTTCAGGTCGTAGAGCTCCCAGGGCCCGGTCTTGCCCTTGGCGACGAGTTTCCAGTCCCCAACCCGGACGGCGCGATTGCCCTCGTGTTCCCAGAACAGGGGTCGGTCGGGCAGCGCGTCGTCGGCGAACACGGGGAGGAGGGACTTGCCTTCGCAGGGGGTCAGAACGTGCTCGCCCAGCTGCGCCGGATAGGTGGCCCCGGCGGCAGCAAGGCAGGTGGGGACGATATCGATGATGTGGGCGGGGGTCCTGCGCAGCTCGCCCTTGGCCTGGATGCGCTCAGGCCAGTGAGCAATGAGCGGGGAGGAGATGCCACCCTCGTGGACCCAGTGCTTGTAGCGGCGGAAGGGGGTGTTGCTGGCATTGGCCCAGGAAAGACCGTAGCTGGCGAAGGAGGAATCCTCGCCCAGCGTGCCGCCCTTCTTGCGCTCAAAGCCAAGGGGGCCGCCCTCGGCACAGCCTCCATTGTCGGCGAGGAAGAGAATGAGGGTGTTCCCGAATCGGCCCGCTTTCTTCAGAGCGCTCACGATGCGCCCGATGCCCTGGTCCATATGGTCCACCTGGGCCGCGTAAACCGCCATGCGATGGTCCATCTCGTCGCGCTTCTCGGGGGGCAGGGCCGCCCAATCGCTGCCGCTCGGATCGCGTTCGGTCAGTTGCCATGCGGGATCGATGATGCCCAGCTTCTTCTGGCGTTCGTGGCGCGTGGCGCGGATGGCGTCCCAGCCCTGCCTGTAGCGCCCACGGTATTTGGCGACGGTCTTGGCGGGGGCATGCAGCGGCCAGTGCGGCGCGGTGTAGGCGACGTACATGAACAGCGGATTGTCGGGCGTCTCAGCGTGGTGGTCGCGGATGAAGCCAGCGGCGTGACTGCTGATGGCATCGGTGTAGTAGAAGTCGTCGCCGGTCGGTTGGATCGGCTCATTGTCGCGGGTGAGGGTCGCGGGCGTCCAGAAGCTGCCCGCGCCGTTGAGGGTGCCAAAGTAGCGGTCGAAACCGCGTTGTCGGGGCCAGCCGGAGTTGGGGCCTTTGGGGCTAGTATGCTTGGTCACGTGCCACTTGCCGGAAAG
>JABGQJ010000709.1 GCA_018648945.1 Victivallales bacterium | reverse complement strand
CTTCGCTCATGCTCGGCTCCTACTGCGCGGGTGATCGCGTACTGCTTCACGATACTACCAAACAGGCAGACACGCCAAGAGAGAGCGAACCACGGAAGACAAGACCAGGGAGAAGCCAACTACGAAACACGCGAAAGGGGAAGAGAGGATGACAAGGGGGAAGGCAGGGAGGGAGAGGAAAGAGTCGCGGCACACGGTGCCCCTCCCACATTCTTGGGAAGGGGGAGGCCGGGGAGGGGCTGGACGGGATGGATGGGGTGGACGGAATGGGGCCGGTCCCATGCCGTCCGATGGGGTGGACGGGGTGGGCTGAAGCGGTGGATCACATGCGCTGGAAGAAGTGGGTGCTTTGGCCGAGGACGCGTTCGGCGGCTTCCATGATGGTCTCGGAGAGGGAGGGGTGGGCATGGACCGTGAGGGCGAGGTCTTCGGCGACGGCCCCCATCTCGATGGCGAGGACGGCTTCGCCGATGAGTTCGCCCGCGCTGTGGCCGGCGATACCGATGCCGAGGACCCGGCCATCGTCGGCGTCGGCGATGACCTTGGTGAGCCCCTCGGTGCGGTCCAAGGTCGCGGCGCGACCGGAGGCCTGCCAGGGGAAGGAACCCACGCGCACGTTGAAGCCTTGGCGCCGGGCTTCATCCTCGCTGAGGCCGGCCCAGGCGATTTCGGGATCGGTGAAGACGACGGCAGGAATGGCTTGGGGATCGTAGACCGCCTTGCCGCCATGGATTGCCTCGACGGCGCTGCGGCCCTCGTGGGTGGCCTTGTGGGCGAGCATGGGCTGGCCGGCAAGGTCGCCGATGGCGTAGATGCTGGGTTCGGTGGTTCGGCGGTGCTCGTCCACCTTCACGAAGCCCTTGTCGTCCGTCTCGACGGCGGTGTGTTCCAGGCCGAGCCCGGCGGTCACGGGGCGTCGGCCCACGGCGACCAGGACCCGCCCGTAGGTCTCGGTGATGGTTTGCCCATCGCTGCCTGCGAGGTCCACATCGACACCTTCGCCAGTATCGCGCATGGCGGTGACGCGGGTGTTCAGGAGGATCTGGTGGAACTCCTGCTGGAGTCGGCTGGCCAGCGGCTTGACCAGATCGGGATCGACCTGGGGAAGCAGGGAAGCCTGCATCTCGACGACCGAGACCCGGGTGCCGAAGGCGGCGTAGACTTGCCCCAGTTCCAGGCCAATGTAACCCCCGCCGAGAACCAGCAGACTCTCGGGAATCTCGGCGATCTCCAGGGCGCCAGTCGAGTCCATGATGCGCGGGGACTCGGGCACGAAGCGGGGAATGGCAGGTACCGATCCCGTTGCCAGAATGGCGTGCTCGAACTGGACGGTGGTTTCCTGTCCGTCCGGTCCGGTCACGGCAACCGAGTGGGGGTCGCGGAACTGGGCGGTGCCCTGAATGAACTCGATGCCGCGTTGCTGGGTAAGTTGCCCGAGGCCGCTGGTGAGCTTGGTAACCACTTGGTCGCGCCAGGCGCGGATACGGTCGAAGTCCACGTCTGGCTCGCCGAAGCGGATGCCGATGGTCTCCGCCTCACGGGCCTGTTGGATAATCTGGGCGGCGTGGAGCAGGGCCTTGGAGGGAATGCAGCCCCGGTACAGACAGACGCCGCCGGGATTCTCGTCGCGATCGATCAGGACGACCTTCAGTCCCAAGTCCGCAGCATGGAAGGCGGCAGGGTAGCCGCCGGGGCCAGCCCCGATGACAACCAGTTGGGCTTCGCGTTCGGTGCTCATGAGCCGCCCTCCAGCGAGAGCAGCAGGGGCTCCTCGATGGCTTCCGCCACCCAGCGCACGAAACGCGCCGCCTCGGCGCCGTCGATCAGGCGGTGGTCATAGGAGAGGGAGAGGGGGAGGATGGTGCGGACGACGATCCCGCCGTTCTCGTCCACGACCGGCTGGCGTTTGGCGCGGCCCAGGCCGAGGATTGCCGCCTCCGGGTAGTTCACGATGGGAGTGAAGTAGCTGCCGCCAATGGCCCCGAGGTTGGTGACCGTGAAGGTGCCGCCCGCGAGGTCTGGCAGGGAGATCTTGCCTTCGCGGCAACGCGTGGCGACCGCATCAATCTCGGCCGCGAGCTGGACCATGTTCTTGCCGCCCGCATCGCGGAGTACTGGCACCATCAGGCCCCGTTCGGTGGCCACGGCGATGCCAATGTGAATGTAGTCCTTGAAGACGATTTCGCGCTTGGCCACGTCGATGGAAGCGTTGAACTTGGGGAACTTCTTGAGGGCCTCGGCTACGGTCTTGACGACCATGACGGCCATGGTCAGCTTGCCGCCCTGCGCTGCCGCGCGGTCGGCGAACTTCTTGCGCAGGGAATCGAGTGTGGTGATATCTGCGCTGTCGAAATGGGTGACGCGGGGGACATTGGTCCAGGAGACCGCCAGATGCTCCGCCGTAGCCCGCCGGATGCCGCTCATGGGTTCGCGGCGGACGGTGCCCCATTGGGAGAAGTCGGGCAACTGCGGCGTCTCGACGCGCAGGCCCTCCGACCGCCGCTGGCTCAGCTCGCGGGCATGGTGCTTCACATCGTCCAGGGAGACGCGGCCATGGGAACCGGTCCCCTCGACTGTATCTACATCGATCCCGATCTCGCGGGCGAATCGCCGCACACTCGGGGCGGCGGGGACGTGGCGCACGGGCTGCTTGCTGGCAGGGGGCTTCGGGGGTGGCTCCGGGGAGGGGTCGGGAGCGGGAACGGGCGCGACCGGGGTTGGCTTTGGCTCGGGTGCCGCAGGCGCGGCTGGCGCGGTGGCAGCGGGAGTGCCCTCGCTGGCTTCCAGTACCAGGAAGGCTTGCCCCACATCCACTTCGTCGCCTTCGCTGACGAGAATCTGCACGACAGTGCCAGCGCTCTCGGCGGGGACTTCGACCGTGGCCTTGCCGGCCTCCAACTCCACTACGGATTGGTCTGCAGCAAGGTCCTGGCCGACTTCGACCAACACGCGCACGACTTGGGCGTGTTCGATGTTCTCGCCGAGCCCGGGAATGGTCAACCGCTGTTGCATGGCTCCCTCCTAGTGCTTCGTCCGTAACGTCGTCTGTTTCCCGCGTGTGCCCGGATCTCCGACTTCCTAGGGGGAGCGAAGACCACCACGAAGACACGAAGGGCACGAAGAAGAGCGGGAAGGAATGCTGCGCGTAGCGCCCGGAGACTCCGGGCGATGCGCGGGACCTTCTTTGTCTTCACCATTCTCACTTCGTGTCCTTCGTGCCTTCGTGGTGAATCATCCCCCAGAGATACCCTAGCGCGTCTCGGGATCGGCGGTGTCGCGGCGTCTGCCGAGAGTCTCGGCGGCGGCGTCTGCCGTTTCGGCTGGGATGGTGCCTTCCCCAGCCAGCGCGGCCAGGGCCGCGTAGGCGATATGGGCGGCATCCACCCCGAAGAACTCGCGTAGGGCAGGGCGCCCATCGCTGCGCCCAAAGCCATCCGTGCCGAGGGTGACGTACCGCCCGGGAATCCAGCGGCCGATGCTCTCGGGCAGTGCCCGTACATAGTCGCAGGCTGCAACGACCGGGGCCGTGCTGCCAGCCAAACACTCCTGCACATAGGGCTGGTGCGGCGTCTCCAGCGGGTGGTTGCGGTTCCAGCGGGCCACGGACGATGCATCCCGGTAGAGCTCCTTGTAGCTTGTGGCCGACCAGACGGAGGCCCGGACATCGAATTGCTTCAGCAACTCCGCCGCCTGGATTGTCTCCGGCAGGATGGCGCCGCTGCCCAGTAGGCGGACCTGGGGATCTTCGACCGGGCGCAGCGGGTAGAGTCCGCGCAGAATGCCTTCCTTCACCCCTTCTGGCATGGGGAGTTGGGGGTAGTTGTCGTTCATGAGCGTGACGTAGTAGAGGATGTCCTCGCCCTCGGTGTACATGCGCCGGATACCGTTCTGGACAATGACGGCGACCTCGTAGGCGAAGCCGGGGTCGTAGGCCATCAGGTTCGGCACGGTCATGGCGATCAGGTGGCTGTTGCCGTCCTGATGCTGGAGGCCTTCGCCCGCCAGCGAGGTGCGTCCGGCGGTCGCGGCCATC
>JABGQJ010000708.1 GCA_018648945.1 Victivallales bacterium | reverse complement strand
ATGTCGAGGCCATCGGCTGCCATGTTGGCACGGTCGGGGGTGAGGCGGATTGCTGCGGGTGCGCCGGCGGTCCGGACGGTGGTTTCCCTGACGGCGTTGCCTTTGCCGTCGTAGGCGACCGCCTTGAGTTCGCCGGGGGCGTATGTCACGCCGCTCCAGACCAGACGGTACTTGCCCAGCAGGTGTTTGATGTGCTTGGTGCGCTTGCCCTGCGACACGCCGTTGACGAAGAGCTCAACCGTATCCCAGCTGCTGTAGCAGTGGACCGGGGTGCATTCGCCTTCCCCCCCGGGCCAGGTCCAATGCGGTAGTAGATGGAGCGTGCCCTGGTCGGCCCAGCGGCTTTGGTAGAGGTAGAACCGGTCCTTGGGGATGCCACAGAGATCGACGATGCCGAAGTAGGAACTGCGGCTGGGCCACTGGGTGCCGTAGGGCGTGGGCTCGCCGAGGTAGTCGAAGCCGGTCCAGACGTATTCGCCCATGATCCAGGGGTTCTCGTCCACGCCCCGGAACTCCACGTCCGGGCAGCCCGCCCATCCTGGACTGCTGAGATCGTAGCTGTTCACCTGCAAGGTCTCGCGGATCGGATCCTTCTCTTCCTCGACGGGGAAGTAGTACTCGCCGCGCGAGCTAATGCACGAGGAGGTCTCGCTGCCGTACATGGGCATGTCCGGGTTCTCGCCGTGGTAGCGGGCGTACCAGTACGGCTTGTAGTTCCAGCCGGGCACATCGACGGTGTCGGCAAGCCCGTTGCGGATCGCCTGTTCGGTGTTGTTGAAGCCGCAGGTGGTCGGCCGCGTCGGATCCTCGTCGTGCGCGATGTCGTGGAGGAACGTGCAGACCTGGTTGCCGTTCTCGGCGTCGTGCTGCTCCGGGATTTCGTTGCCGAGACTCCACATGATGACGCTGGGGTGGTTGCGGTCGCGCCGGATGAGGGCGCGCAGGTCCTTCTCCGCCCACTCCTGGAAGAGCGTGTGGTAGCCGTTCTCGCACTTGCGCAGGCGCCACTCGTCGAATGCCTCGTCCAGAATGAGGATGCCCATCTCGTCGGCGAGTTCGAGCAGTTCGGGCGCGGGCGGATTGTGGCTGGTGCGGATGGAATTGCACCTCATGTCCTTGAGGATATCCAGTTGGCGCTTCAGGGCCGCGCGGTTGATGGCGCTCCCCAATGGGCCGAGGTCATGGTGCATGCAGACGCCGTCGAGGCGGGTGCGGACGCCGTTGAGGTAGAAGCCGGTCTTGGCGCAGAACCGCAGGGAACGGATGCCGAATGGCGTGTCGACGCAGTCGACCACTGCGCCATCGACCTTCACGACCGAACGCGCGACATAGAGCTGGGGCATCTCGGTGGACCAGAGGAGAGGGGATGCGATGGTTGCTTCCTGTGCGAACACACCATCCTCGGTCATCTCTCGGGTGTTGGCAACCGCTGCGACTTCGGCCCCGGTGGGGTCGATGAAGGTGGTTTCCAGCTCAATGTTGCCGGGGGTGCCGCACGCAATCTCAGTGCGGATTCTGACCGTCGCCGAGTCTTCGTCGATGGCAGGCGTGGTGATGTACGTGCCCCAATGCGCGATATGGGTCGGGGCGAGCGTGACGAGGCGGACGTGGCGGAAGATGCCCGCGCCGGGGTACCAGCGCGAGGAATGCTCGGGGTTGTCGACCGTGACGGCCAGCGTGTTCTCACCCGGTTTCACGAACTCGGTCAGTTCGAAGGCGAAAGAGGAATAGCCGTAGGGCCAGCCGCCGACATGCTTCCCATTGCAGTAGACATTGCTATGGCTCATCACCCCGTCGAACTCGATGCGGACGCGCCTGGACGCGATGTCCGCGGGCAGATCAAACGCCAGCCGGTACCAGCCCTTGCCCACGTGGGGCAGGCCAGCGGTACGACCGGTGTGGCGGCGGTCCTCGGCCTCCCCGTCCTGGATGATCCTGGTCACATGGACATCGTTCTCGCGGTCGAAGGGTCCGGCGATGGCCCAATCGTGCGGCACGCGAACCGTCTGCCAGCCCGAGTCGTCGAAGTCCGCCGCCGTGGCCCCCAGCATCTCCTCGCGCGTGAACTTCCAGCCGTAGCGAAGTGTATCTACTTGGCGCTGGGTGCCGTCTGTCATGGTCGTCTCCGTGCGTTGTTGGGTGTATCTGGTCCGGGCATGAACCGATCGGGAGTCTTGCCGCACGAGCCAGTTGCTTGGGGCATTCCGTCTGTCGGCTTGAGCCAGAACACTATCGCCGGGCAAGCGCGGGTTGTCCATGGGGGCCTGCCCGCCCTGGGCCCGTTACCCCTGGCGAAGTACTGCGCGCGACCGAACGCGTTGAAAGCGAATCGTGGAACCCTATGTTCAGTTGCGCCTGGATTGATCTCAGGAGGCAGCAACGCGTAAGGACAACAGCAATGGCGACCATTTCGGCACAGGATCGGGACATTCTCCGCGAACTCGGGCGGGAGATCGCGGCGGCGGCGGCCGATCCCGTGAACGAGCAACGGCGGGAGATCCATCGAGCCATCCAGGAACGGAAGCCACTCCGCCCGTCGATCACCATCTTCCAGGAGCCGTGGGCCGAGCTGAACGGGAACAATGAGCTGGATCTGCAATGTAGCGACGGCTTCTGCCGTGGCATCGAGCAGGGCATGCGGCGTGTGCTCTACAAGTGGCGGCACTACCCCGGCGACATGACGGTCGGGGCCGTGTCCGTCCAGGGGCAATGCGTCAGCGACACGGGCTTCGGCATCAACGTCCACGAGGAGACCCTGGCCCGGGAAGCCGGGGCCGATGTGGTCTCGCACCACTACGACGTGCAGATCAAGGACGAGTCGGACATTGCCAAGATCCAGGAGCCCGTTGTCACCCACGACGCGGCCCGGACCGAGGAGCTGTACCAGCAGCGATGCGAGATCTTCGATGGCATCCTGGATGTTCGGGTCGGCAAGACCGGTGGGTTCTGGTTCGCACCGTGGGACCTGCTCGTGCAGTGGACGGGCGTCCAGGAAGTCTTGCTCGACATGGCGCTCCGGCCGGAGTATGTCCACAAGGTCATTGGCCGCTTGGTGGACTGCTGGAACACGCGTCTCGACCAGTACGAGGACCTGGGCTTGCTGAGTGCCCCGACTGAGAAGCTGGGCTGCTCCGGGGCCGCGCAGATCTTCTCCGAGGTCTCCCCGGCGATGCACGGCGAGTTTGCCCTGCAATACGAGGCCCGTTTCCTCAAGCGCTTCGGGCGGGTCTACTACGGCTGTTGCGAGCCCTTGCACGACAAGGTCGATATCTGCGCCGAGTACCTGCCGAACATGTTCAAGATCTCCATGAGCCCCTGGGTGGACTTCCCCAAGGCGGTCCGGAATGTCGGCAACCGTTTCATCTTCGCCTGGAAGCCGAACCCCGCGTTCGTCGCCACCGATGAGTGGGATCCCGACCTCGTGCGCCAGGATATCCGGGAGAAACTGGCGATGGCGGTCGAAGGTGGCTGCACGCTGGAGATTCACCTGAAGGACATCAGCACCGTCCGGAACGATCCCCGCCGACTCACCGAGTGGGAGAAGATCGCCAGGGAGGAGACGGAACGTTGCATGCAGTAGGTGAGGTATACCTTCCATCAATACTAGCATTGATCACGGGCGAAGCCGAGGAATAATGCTATGAGGATGGCCATGATGAGGCGCCAATGAAAACCACTTCCATACCGATGGGGCCGTCGTGCGCCGAGCAGTCGGAGCCCATCCATGATCTTCGGATTCTGCGCGACGTAAAGGTCCCGATGCGTGATGGGGTGAAACTCTCCGTCAACATTTTCCTGCCAGACACGGAAGGTCGGTTTCCCGTTGTCTTCGAACGTATGCCGTATGGCGACAGCGGTCGCACCGCCGGGGAGTTCTACGCGCGACGCGGGTATGCTTTTGTGATGCAGGACTGCCGTGGACGGCATGATTCAGACGGCGAATTCTACCCGTTCCGCGATGACACTCCGGATGGACTCGACAGCCTTGACTGGATCTGTGCACAGCCGTGGAGCAACGGGCGGGTGGGGATGTT
>JABGQJ010000707.1 GCA_018648945.1 Victivallales bacterium | reverse complement strand
TGATCCGCGAGCGTGAACGCCTTGCTGCCGCAGATCATGTCGTAGGCAGGCCCAAACCACTGGGACATGGCATAGGCCTCGCTGAGAGTCTGGGCGAATAGGTGCCCGCCGCTTCGGTGTGACTTCTCCCCCACGCCGCGCAGGAGGTGGTCATGGCGCTCGTAGGCCTGGTACCTGTCGGCGTACCCGAGCAGGATCCTCCGAGCGTACCGGGCGAATTCCTCATCTCCTGTCAGGATGTACGCTTGGGCGCAGAGGCGTGCGTTCTTGCAGATAGTCCCGTGGACCTTGCCGTAGTACGCCTCCTCATACGGTGAGCCGGTGTAGACCTTCTTGCACTTGGGGCAAGCATGCCCCTTCCCGTCAGCCACTGGCCGGAGTTTTCGTTCGCAGTCGGGGCAGTTGTAGTGGCTACTGTGCTGGCCGCCCTTGGATGGGATCGTGACCTTCTTCCCCAGGAGAGCTCGGGCACTGCCGACGATCTTCCGCAGGGGGACGGCTGCTTCACCGCCCGCAGCATAGGCCGCTGTCAGGTTCGCCACTTCCTGATCGTTCAGATAGAACCGAGGTCTCTTGCCGGACGGGATGCGGAATGCCGGAGCGTTGGGCATCGGGGGGGGCGTGATGCCCGGAGGCTGCTGATACCTGGTGGCCTTCGTCTTTGGTCTCGGCTTCTCCGCCCCGGAAACAGCCCCGAGGGCCGTGACCGTGAAACACACGAGCCTGAGTATGTTCTTCATGACGTTTCCCCTTTGGGTCATCCCGAAGCCCTCCGCCTAATGGTGCCCCAACGTTGCTATGCGCGGGGCAGGAGGCGCAGACGGAACTCCGCCCCGGCTGGCACGCGACTGGTGAGTTGCGAGTTCTCGGCGGAGGGGCCACTGTAACGCCATAAACTACTCGCGAATCCCGCCGCAGCAACGAGTGCGTGTGGGTGTAGGGTTGCTCGTAGGTTGATGTGAGAACGTGTCATGTGGGGAACTGTGGAATGACCAGAATCATGAACGCCGTCGTCGCCGTCAGTCTGGTGATCTGCGCCGGCGCCCAGGAGCCTGACCGGGCGGGGGATGCCGCCGTTCTCGTGTCCCCCCCGAGAATCCGCACGAAGCCCGAGGGGAAACACATCGTTCAGGACGTCTCCCTGTCGACCGCCAGGAACAGCTACACGCTACGCTACGACGTGGTTGAGATCCCCGGGGAGCCGGGACGCGTGACGTGGGTAACATGGGCGCCGAGGAGCGGGTACGCCTGCCTTGGCGTCGCGGCACCATCCATGGCGGGTTGGTACAACCAGGGGTTCTTCTCGTGGACGCTCGACGACTTCAACATCCAGAGCTATCAAGCGAAGTTCCGGATTGTCCGCGAAGGCGGCCAGGACGCCATGGTCGAGTACGTGTGGGACACGCCGAAGGGAGTCGTGACCGCCCGCTTTGCGGTCACCTCGAACAGCGACAAGCTGCTCTTCTTCGGCAGCTACGAACCTAAGGGAGAGGTAAAGACCTGCAAACTCAGGCTGATGGCGTACCCCGCAACGTTCCAGAAGCCGCACGCGCGTAGCGTCACGACGGCGACGCGAACGCTGACCAGCGGGTCGGCGGAACTCGACCTGACAAAGGAACGTTGGATCCTCTTCGAAGACACTATAGAGGGGCGCACGGGAGACGGGTCGGCTGGCTTGCTTCTGGGCGACCCGGATGTGTTTTCGGCCGTCACCGCCGGGGCGATCGGTGGCTACGGGGAGTACATCGATCTCGAGCTCAAGCCGGGACAGCGCCGCTTCTGTTTGGCACTCTATGAGTTCCCTGGCCTTCCCGACCCGTTGGAGACCCGGGCGTATTTCCAGCGCTCAGGGAACGCCGAGTCCGCCAAACTGGCCACCATGCTCGCGCTTGATACGGAGAAGGTCCTGCCCCCCATGCCAGTGGATGCCCAACGGGCAGCACGCATGCGCGCAGAGGACGTGACACGCCTCAAACGTCCGGCAGAGGCATGGGGCCCCAGCCCGACGCCACTCGATTTCCCATGGGCCAACAAGCTGCGCGGCGGGCCGGTACGCGTCGCTTTGCTCGCGCCGCGCTGGGCCGCCCATGAAACCGGTGAGTTGGCGCGACGGCTGGAGATGGACGTCACCCACCAGTATTTCGACACCTCGCGCGCCATCGCGAGCCCGGCTGCCTGGTCCTTGGAGGGATTCACGGGCATTGGCTCCCTGGGGGTCGCTCTTGCATCGCGTGAAGCCGCGCGGGTCTGCGGCGACACTACGCGCGACGTGATTCTCATCACAAACCTGTCGGGTACGGCCGTGCCCGCGACCGTGCGCCAGGTCGTGCTTGAGCAAGTGCGCAACGGCAAAGGGCTGATGTTGACCGGTGGCCGGGCAGCGCTCAAGGGCTGGCCCGCCGAACTGACCGCGGATCCGGCTCCGGAACTGGTGAGAGGCGCGCTCGGTGCCGTGCCGTGGGAACAGCTGCCGGGGTTGCGCCCGGAGGAGTCCGGGCGTCTTGGCGACGGGCCACCGTTGCAGGGCTACCGGTACGGGGCGGGCCGCGTGGTGGTGCTCAAGGCCAACATCTCCAGGTATTCCGCACTCGTGCCCAAAAGCGAGGCTGACGAGGGGCTCGAAGGCGCGACGGACCGCATCCTGGCCATGAACGCCGCCGCGCTACTCGCTGCCGCCGGCCGCGCATTGCCCGACACGGAGTTGCAGGCCCCCAAGAAACCGATTAAGGCCGCCAGGCCCAGCACTCTCCAGCTCAGAACGGCGGGTGCCCGCCCTGCCAGTGTGCTTCTGCGTGTCCAGGATGAGTTGGACAATGTTGTGCTGCTCAAGACCGCCAAACCTGGTCCCAACGGGCGGCTGAGACTGCCGGGTCTGCCGGGTACGCACAAGTACTTGGCCGATGCGCTTCTGCGCGGCGCAGATGGCGAATGCATCGGCTTCGCGTCCACTGTGGTCTCTGTAGCCGCGCCGCTACAGCTCAAGTCGCTGGCGCTCTCTCCGTCTCGGCGCCTACACCCGGATGCCGTACCGATCGTGGATCTGATTGACGGCGGCAAACTCAGTTGCAGAGCCACAATCGGGCCGCCACCCGCAGGGGTGGCATTGACGCTGCGCTGCACGGTCAGCGACTCCTTCGGGCGTGTCCTGGCCACAGGTAGCGCACCCATACCGAATTCAGGGCGGGCACAGGTGGACTTGCGCCTGCAACGCCCCGTCACGATCTGTCATCAGGTGGACTCTACCGTCTACGCCGGTTCCCGTGCGCTGGTGACGCGCCGGGACCGTTTCACCGTGCCAGTGCCCTACCCGCTCGACGACTTCACCTCGCTCACATGGTCCTTCCCCGGCGCGGAAACCGTGACCCGCTATGTGCAACGCGCCTGCTACGAACTGGGGACGGACATGATGGACCTGTGCCACATGAGCCGCTATGGCGACAGCTTGGCGGCCCGCGAGTACGCCGTTGCCTCCAGGTCCGGGCTGCGCCTGATTCCCTATGTCACGCGGCTCAACTATGTAGCGCACGACGACAACACGCTGGCGCCGGGCCTCTTTGACCCAGAGCATCTGGCAAAGACCTCGGAGACCGTAGGGATAGCATCCCGGCAGGCGGCCCCATACGGGCCGGTGGCCTATACGCTGGGCGACGAGAACTACCTGTCCCGCGGCAAGCATGAGGCCTGCGGCGCGCCCGAGACCATGGTCGCGTACCGCGCTTGGTTGAAGTCACGCTACGGCACGATTGCCGAGCTCAATGCGGCCTGGGGCACCAAACACGCCGGCTTTGATCAGGTCCGAGCGCCGATGTGGATCGAGGAAGCGGCAAAGCAGACCACGAGTTTCGCCGCGTGGTTCGATCATCGCGCCTTCATGGACACCGCCTTCACGGAACTACATGAGAAGCTCGCCGACGTGATCCGCCAGAATGACCCCGGTGCGAAGGTGGGCTGGGACGGTCTGCTCGCCTACCACCACCTTGCGGGGAATGACTTCCACAAGCTCACGCGCAACCTCGAACTCAACCAAGTGTATTCGTCATACCG